>DASWME010000218.1:0-14560 GCA_036399915.1 Thermoanaerobaculia bacterium | reverse complement strand
TCAGCAGCGGCATGACGAGCTGCAGCATGGAGGAGAACAGGATCAACGCCAGCGCCCCGAAGGCCATGTCCTGGTAGGGGGACACATAGCCCAGGAGCCGGCGCATGAGTCGGGCGTCGTACGCCTTGCCGAGGGCCTCTTCCTCGTGATGACCGATCGGCTCGCTCACGGCGCTACCATACCCCAAGTTGGATCGGGACTGGCTTATGCTCTTTCATCTATGCCCTCAATGGTGTAGACTCCAGACAGTTTAGCCTGTCCATTTCGACGATTGCTGGAGTTCGGACCATGCCGCCGACACTGAACCAGTTGTTGAAGTCCATGGTGGAGCAGGGAGGCTCCGACCTCCACATCACCACCAACTCACCTCCTCAAGTGCGTGTGGACGGCCATTTGAAGCCGCTCAGCCTGCCGCCGATGACGCCGACGGAGACGAAGCAGCTCGCCTACTCGATCCTGACCGACAACCAGAAGCACCGGCTGGAGGAGAACCTGGAGATCGACCTCTCCTTCGGGATCAAGGGGCTCGCCCGCTTCCGGGCCAACATCTTCCACCAGCGCGGCGCGATCGCCGCCGTGTTCCGGCAGATCCCCTACGAGATCAAGGGGTTCCGGGAGCTGGGCCTGCCGACGGTCATCGAACGGCTGTGCGAGAAGCCGCGCGGCCTGATCCTGGTGACCGGGCCGACCGGCTCAGGCAAGTCGACGACGCTCGCCGCCATGATCGACAAGGTCAACCGCGAGCGCAGCGAGCACATCGTCACCATCGAGGATCCGGTCGAGTACCTGCACAGCCACAAGAAGTGCATCGTCAACCAGCGCGAGATCCACGCCGACACCCACGGCTTCGCGGAAGCCCTGCGCTCGACGCTGCGGCAGGACCCGGACGTGGTGCTGATCGGCGAGATGCGCGACCTGGAGACGGTGGAGGCGGCGCTGCGCATCGCCGAGACGGGCCATCTGACCTTCGCCACCCTGCACACGAACTCGGCGGCGCAGACGATCAACCGTATCGTCGACGTCTTCCCGGCGCACCAGCAGGGGCAGATCCGGGCCCAGCTCTCGCTGGTGCTGGAGGGGATCCTCTGCCAGGCGCTGCTGCCCAAGGTGGGCGGCAAGGGGCGCACGATGGCGATGGAGATCCTGATCCCGAACTCCGCCATCCGCAACCTGATCCGCGAGGACAAGGTGCACCAGATCTACGGCATGATGCAGGCCGGCCAGGCCAAGCACGGGATGCAGACGTTCAACCAGTCCCTGGCCGCCCTTTACTTCAAGCGCATGATCACGCTGGAGACGGCGCTCTCCCGCTCGTCCCTGCCGGACGAGCTGCAGGAGATCATCAACCGTGGCCCAGCCAGCTTGAACCCCACGTTGACGGCGTAGGGGGAGGAGTCCGAGGATGCCCAGCTTCGTTTGGAAAGGTCGTACCCGCAGCGGTCAAACCCAGGAGGGCCAGCTGCTGGCCGACTCGCGCGACGCCGCCGTGGCGGTGCTCCGTCGGCAGCAGATCCAGATCACCAGCATCCGCGAGAAGGGGCGCGAGATCAAGCTGCTGCCGCGCCTGCCCAAAGGCATCAAGGCGAAGCGGATCGCCATCTTCACCCGCCAGTTCTCGGTCATGCTCGACGCCGGCCTGCCGCTGGTGCAGTGCCTGGAGATCCTGGGCGAGCAGGAGGAGAACCGCGTCTTCCAGGCCGTCATCCACCAGGTGCGCAGCGACGTCGAGGCCGGCTCCTCGCTCGCCGACGCCATGCGCAAGCACCCCAAGGCCTTCGACAACCTCTACACCAACATGGTGGCGGCCGGCGAGGCGGGCGGCATCCTCGACATCATCCTGCAGCGCCTCTCGGTCTACATCGAGAAGGCCGTCAAGCTGAACAGCCAGGTCAAGTCGGCGATGATCTACCCGGTCTCGGTCATGGTCATCGCCGCCCTGGTGGTGTTCATCATCCTGTGGAAGGTCATCCCCGTCTTTGCCCAGCTCTTCGCCGGCCTGGGCGGCGAGATGCCCTTCCTGACTCGGGTGGTGATCAAGGCCAGCAACTTCGTGGCGGACTACTTCCTCTTCATCGCGGCGGTGGTCGCCTTCGGCATCGTCGCCCTGAAACGCTGGCACCAGACGCCCCACGGCCGGCGGATCATCGACGGCGCTCTGCTCAAGGTCCCCGTCCTCGGCATGCTGCTGCGCAAGATCGCCGTCGCCCGCTTCTGCCGCACCCTCTCCACCCTGACGGCCTCGGGCGTGCCGATCCTAGACGGCTTGGAGATCACCGCCAAGACCGCCGGCAACGCCATCGTCGAGGACGCCGTGATGGCGGTGCGCAAGAGCGTGGAGGAGGGCAAGACCGTCAGCGAGCCGCTCGCCCAGACCAAGGTGTTCCCCGCCATGGTGGTGCAGATGATCAACGTCGGCGAGCAGACCGGCGCCCTCGACCAGATGCTCTCGAAGATCGCCGATTTCTACGAGGACGAGGTCGATACCGCCGTCGCCGGCCTGATGAAGCTCATCGAGCCGATCATGATCAGCATTCTGGGCGTCATCATCGGCACGATCGTGACGGCGATGTACCTGCCGCTCTACTCGGTCCTGAGCAAGCTCGGCTAGGAAGGGCGGGATGAGAAGACTCAGCCTTCACCGTAGGGGCGGCCCTATGCGGCCGTCCTGTGGCGATCAGGAAGGGGCGCCCACATAGGGGCGCTCCTACGCCGTCCCATGACTCCGCTGGCCCGTCAGCTCCGCTGGTACATCGTCATCCGCGTGGTGGCGATCGTCAGCGTCCTGCTGCCCTTCGGGCTCTTCCAGCTCTGGATGCTCCCCGCGACACCGCAGCCCGAGCCCGCGCCAGGGGTCCTCGGCCCGCCCACCCCGGCGCTCAGCGTCCCCGCCCCCGTGCCGGAGGCGCTGCCCCGCAACGTCGTGCTGCTGCTCGGAGGAGCGACCTTCGGCGCGACCCTGTTCTACATCGCGTTGCTGCGGCTGCTGCGCCGCCGTCCCACGGCCCAGGCCTACCTCCAGTTCTTCGGCGACCTGCTGCTGATCACCGGCCTGGTCTACTTCCTGGGCGGGGTCACCAGCCCCTTCTCGCTGCTGTACCTGATCGTCATCGCCGTGGCTTCGGCGCTGCTGCGCCGCCGCGCCGGCGTCACCGTGGCGAGCGCCGCCTTGCTGATGTACGGCGGCCTGATCCTCGCCCTCTTCTTCGGCTGGCTCCAGCCGGCGGTGCCGGGCCAGGAGGTGGTGACCGGCTGGCGCCTCGGCTACAACCTGGCGGTCCACGGCTTCGGCTTCTACGCGGTGGCCCTGCTGACCTACTACCTGGCCCACAACGTCACCCGCGCCGAACGCGCGCTCGAGGAGAAGAGCGAGCATCTCGCCGACCTGCAGGTGGTGCACCGGGACGTGATCCAGTCGATCAGCAGCGGCCTGCTGACCACCGACCTCGAAGGGACCGTCACCAGCGCCAACCTGGCCGGGCTCGAGATCCTCGGCCGGAGCGAGGAGGAGCTCGCCGGGGCGCCGATCCAGCAGTCGGGCCTCTTCACCGCCGAGCAGTGGCGGGAGGCGACCGCCGCCAGCGAGCAGACCGGCCGCATGCGCTCGGAGGTGGAGCTGATGCGCGAGAAGGAGTCCCGCTACATCGGCTTCTCCATCTCCCGCCTAACCGACGGCTTCGGGCACCACCGGGGCTACATCGTCATCTTCCAGGACCTGACCCGCTGGCGGCGCATCCAGGAGGAGCTGCGGATGAAGGACCGCATGGTGGCCGTGGGCGAGCTGGCCGCGGGTCTCGCGCACGAGATCGGCAACCCGCTGGCGGCGATCTCGGGCTCGGTCCAGATGCTCTCGAGCTCCGTCAACGGCGACCCCGCGCAGCGCAAGCTGATCGACATCCTGCTCAAGGAGAGCCACCGGCTCGACCGCACCATCAAGGGCTTCCTGCGCTTCGCCCGGCCGCGCGAGCGGTCGAGCGTCTCCTTCGACATCGCCCGGCTGCTGGCCGAGAACTGCGAGCTGCTCAAGAACAGCGAGGAGGTCACCGAGCGGCACCGGCTGGAGGTGGTGCTCGATCCGCCCTCGGCGCGGCTGTTCGCCGATCCGGACCAGGTGAGCCAGATCTTCTGGAACCTGGCGCGCAACGCCCTGCGGGCCATGCCCGACGGCGGCACCCTGCGGGTGGCGGGGCGCCTCGCCGGCGACTGGTATCGCCTGCAGGTGGTGGACACCGGGCACGGCATGACCGAGGAGCAGCGCACCAACCTCTTCCACCCCTTCCAGTCCTTCTTCGACGGCGGCACCGGCATCGGCATGGCCATCGTCTACCGGATCGTGCAGGACCACGGCGGCCGGCTGCGGGTCGACAGCCGCCCGGGCGCCGGCACCACCATCACCGTGGAGCTGCCGACCGCCGGGTCGAGCGTCACCCTGGTCTCGGCGGAGGCATCGGCATGAGCGCGCCCCGGCTGCTGATCGTCGACGACGAGGCGAGCATGCTCGACTTCCTCTCCCTGCTCTTCCAGGGGGAGGGCTACGAGGCGGCGACGGCGCGCTCGGTCGAGGAAGCCCGCCGGTGCATCGAGCGCGGCAGCTACGACCTCGTGCTGTGCGACATCCTGATGCCGGACGGCAACGGCCTCGACCTGCTGCGGGAGATCAAGGGGTGCGACGGCAGCCCGCCGGTCATCATGATGACCGCCTACACCTCGACCAAGTCGGCCATCGAGGCGATGAAGCTGGGCGCGGCCGACTACGTCTCCAAGCCCTTCGACGTCGACGAGCTGAAGATCGTCGCCCAGAAGGCCCTGGAGCGGGCGGAGCTGGCGGACGAGAACGTCTACCTGCGCCGGGAGCTGGAGCAGAAGTACACGTTCAACAACATCATCGGCAAGAGCTCGCGGATGCAGGCGATCTTCGCTCTCATCGAGCGCATCGGCCGCACCAGCTCGACGGTGCTGATCCACGGCGAGAGCGGCACGGGCAAGGAGCTGATCGCCCGCGCCATCCACTTCGCCAGCCCGCGCGCCCCGCGGCGCTTCCTCTCCATCAACTGCGGCGCCATGCCCGAGAACCTGCTCGAGAGCGAGCTGTTCGGCCACGAGCGGGGGGCTTTCACCGGTGCCGTGCGCGACAAGAAGGGGCTCTTCCAGGAGGCCGACCGCGGCACGCTCTTCCTCGACGAGATCGGCGAGATGACCCCCTCGATGCAGGTCAAGCTCCTGCGCGCCATCCAGGAGAAGGTGGTCCGCAAAGTGGGCGGCACCGAGGAGGAGGCGGTCGACGTGCGGATCATCACCGCCACCAACCAGGACCTGGAGGCGCGGATCCAGACCGGCGAGTTCCGCGAGGACCTCTACTACCGGATCAACGTGCTGCCCATCCACCTGCCGCCGCTGCGCCAGCGGCGGGAGGACATCCCGCTGCTCGTCGAGTTCTTCCTCCAGAAATACAGCCGGCAGATGGACCTGCCGCCGCGCAAGATCTCGATCGAGGCCATGAACGTCCTGGAGGGCTACGACTGGCCGGGCAACGTGCGCGAGTTGGAGAACCTGATCGAGCGGGTGCTCGCCCTCTCGCACGCGGAGACGATCACCACCCGCGACCTGCCCGTCCACCTGCTCACCAACCGGCGGACCAACCCCGACCTGATCCAGCTCCCCGAGGAGGGGCTGGACCTCGAGGCCTACCTGGAGTCCATCCGCACGCAGCTCATGGTGCAGGCCCTGGAGCGCGCCGACGGCGTGCAGACCCAGGCCGCCGAGCTGCTCGGGATGAGCTTCCGCTCGTTCCGGTACTACGCGAAGAAGGCCGGCCTCAAGGGCGGGGATTAGGAGCCCCAGCAGCGACCGCCTCGGCCTCCGCCTCCGGCGCCAGATCCTTCACCAGCACCCCGTACCCCGATGTCCCCACCCACAGCTCGCCGCCGACCACGCGCGCGGCGGAGATGTCACGGGCGGGAACGGGGACGTCCAGGACCTCGAACTTGCGGGTCTCCCGGTCGAAGAGGCGGACGGTGTCGCCGCTCACCAGCAGGGCGGAGTGGCGGTCGTCGCCAGTGGGCAGCAGCCGGGAGGGCTCGCTCATCAGCGGCACCCAATCGCCGTCGGCTCCCATGCGGGTGAAGACTCCGCCCGGGCCCCAGAGGAGGAGCTGTCCCCCGAGCCGCTGCAGCCGGCCGCCCACGAACGGCGCCGGCACGGTGTGGTTGGCGTCCGCGCTCAGGCGGTAGACGGCCTGGGCGTCGCTCACCCACAGGGCGTCGCCGTAGAAGACGGCCGAGCGCGGCGCGCCGTGCTTGAAGGAGCGGCGGGTGAAGACCTTCCCCTGCAGCTCGAAGAGGCCGTCCGGCGTGCGGGCGAGGAGGCGCGAGCCCTCCGCGAGGAACTGCTCGACCCGGCCCGTCCCCAGGTCGCGCACCCAGTGCCAGCCTTCACCGCGGCGCTCGAAGAGGCCCTGCTCGGTGGCTGCGAAGACGCGCCCCTTGTGGACGGTGAGGTCGAGCACCGTGGGGAGGAGCGCGAAATCGCCGAAGGTCTTGCCGCCGTCCCGCGAGGAGTAGAGGCCGGAGAACGGGCCCGCGTGGCTGACCGCCACCAGGACCTCGTCGCCCACGGCGCCGAGAGCGGAGATGCGGGTGTTGATCATCCCCGCGCTGGAAGGCCGGAGGGTATTCCCGCCGTCCTCGGAGATCCAGGCGCCGGAGCCCTCGGTACCCAGGATCAACCGCTCCGGATGCGCCGGATGGAAGGCGATGGCCAGAACGGAGATTCCGGGATCCCCCACCCGGCGAAAGGTCTTGCCGCCGTCGTCCGAGATGTGGAGGCCGGCGACGGTGCCGGCGAGCAGCCGGCCGTTCGGCAGAACCGCGAAGCTCGTGGTGCGGCGCTCCTCGAACCCGTCCTTGAAGCGCTCCCACTTGCCGCCGCGGTCCTGGGTGCGGTAGACCCAGCCGCAGGTGCTGGCCCAGATCTCTCCCGCCCGGTCGGGTACGGGCGTCAGGGTGAAGACCTCGGAGTCGAGCACCATCCCTTCGAAGACCCCGGCCCAGGTCCTGCCGCCATCGTCGCTGCGGTAGGCCCGGCGCCAGGTGCCGGCGATCACCGTGTCTGGCTGGGCGGGATCGACCATCAGGCTGGTGACCTTCTGCACCTCCGGGAGGTCGGACGTCAGCGCCCGCCAGGAGGCGCCGCCGTCGTCGGTTCCCCAGACGCCGGTCGCGGTGCCGGCATAGATCCGGCCCTCCCGGCCCGGCACCAGGGCCAGCGTGTAGACCGGCTCGTTCGGCAGGCCCTGGGCGCGGGAGATCCAGCTCTTGCCGAGGTCGTCCGAGAAGGCGACGTGACCGCCGCCCCAGACGCCCCGCAACGCCGCCCAGAGGCGCGACGGCCGGTTGGGATCGAAGCGGAGATGGCCGACCACCCAGCCGGGGAACGGCAGGTGCGGGCCGGCGTTGGCCCACGTCCGCCCGCCGTTCTGCGATAGATAGACCTGCCCGGAGGAGGTGCCGGCGAGCACGAGATCAGGGTCTTCCGGATGGATGACGACCGTCCGCACGTCGCCGCCCCAGAGCGGCAGGTAACGCCAATCGGAAGGCGCGGCCGCCGCGGACGCGGCGAGCAGGAGGGCCCCGAGCAGGGCAACGGTTGCGATGCGATCACTCATCCTCCACCTTCTTCTCATAACGCGTGCCAATGACCTCCGCCAGAATCGAGATGGCGATCTCGCCCGGGCTGTCGCCGCCGATCGGCAGACCGATCGGGGCGCGCAGCCGGACGTCCGAAAGATCGAAGCCCAGGGCCGCCAGCTCCTCACGCACCCGCGCCACCTTGCGCCGGCTCCCCATGAGCCCCAGGTAGCGCAGCCCCCGCGGGACCTCCCGCAGCACCGCCGCCAGCGCCGTGGTGTCGGTCTCCCAGCAACGGGTAACCACAGCGACGTAGAGCTCGCGGTTGCGGAACGGCGCCAGGAAGTCCTCCGTGTACTCCCGGTCCACCTCGGCGAACCGGACGCCGGCCGGGAACAGCTCGGGCCGGCGGAACTCCGCGCGGTCGTCCGCCACCAGACACTCGAAGCCGGAGAGGACCGCCGCCCTGGCCAGCGCCTGCCCCACCGGGCCGCCGCCGCAGACGATGAGGACGGGGGGCGCGACCATGACCTCCAGGAAGACCTCGGCCAGGCCGCCGCAGACCATCCCCGTGGGCTCGCCCCTGGTGGCTTCCTCGGTGAGATAGTAGCGCTTGACCTCCGAGGCCGCGACCCCGGCCCCCGTCCGCAGCTTCTCCAGCGCGTCGGCCTTCACCAACGCCTCGAACGCTCCGCCTCCCAGGTTGCCGCAGAACGTGCCGTCAGGCCGCGCCAGCAGCTTCCAGCCGACCTTGCCGGGGGTCGAGCCCTCGGCGCGCACGATTTGGCACAGCACCACGCGCCCGTGCGATTGCAAGGAGCGTTCCGTCTCCGTGAGGACTTCCGGCGGGGCGGCGGTGATCATGCAGAGAGCAGGATAACCCAATCAGTCTCTCCGCGGCACCGGCACCCACCAGACCGCCGCCGCCACTCCCGCCAGCGCCGCGAGCAGGCACCCCGCCACGAACACTCCCGGCCGGTAGACGAGGTCGATCCGCCGCTCGCCCGCCGGCAGCCAGGCGGCGACGAAGGGGCCGTCGGCGAGCACGGTGGGCCGCCGCTTCCCGGCGTCGAGGAGGCGCCAATGGCCGTCCTGATACACGGTCGAGGCGAGGAGCCGGGTCTCGGCGAGGTGGACCCGGGCGCGCACGTGCGCCGGCTCGGGGATGTGGATGTCCAGGCCTGACTCCCGGGGGAGCCGGGCCTGCCAGTCGCCTCTCATCTCGGGGCTCTCCTGCACCAGAGCGAGCCGGGCGAAATCGGGGTTCGCGTCCAGCCAGTCCCACCAGGGCCCGCCGCGGTGGACGACCGTCTGCAGGGGCAGGAAGAGCCGCGGCAGCCGGCGCCGGCGCTCCTGGATCCACCCCGCCGGGTGCCGGAAGACCCGCTTGTGGTGGCGGAGCCGGACCTTCGGCGGCGTCAGCACGTAGCGGACCCCCAGCAGCTCGTACAGCGGGTGGGCGGGACGGCCGAACAGGTGCGGCGGCCGGCGCCGCAGCGGCCAGGTCGCCTGTACGTACCCGGCGGGGAGGGACGGATTGTCGACCCGGACGTCGTTCAGCCCATAGACCAGGGGGAAGTTGGGGGGGAAGACGTCGGATCCCATCGCGAGCATGCGGTCATCCCCGAGGTTTTCCAGGAGGAACCGGATCGGAGGCGTCACCGGATAGGCGAGGCGCCGGGGAGCCGGGGGCAGGGCAGGGCCATGCACCAGCAGCAGCTCCCCCGCGACGAGGCCGCAGAAGAGCCAGGGAACCGCGGGACCCCAGCGCGCTCCCGGACGCGCGGCGAGCAGGGCGGCGGCGAGGGCGAGCGTCACCAGATGCAGCGCGAGCATGCGGTTGCGGTAGGCGGCGAGCAGGGCCGGGTCCTGCGGATGGGGATGCGCGAGATAGCCCCAGGCCACGAGAGCCGCGAGGACCGCCGCCGCGGCGAGGACCGGCCAGCGGGCGCCCTCTCCCCGCGTCCGGCGCTCGACCTCGCAGGCGGCCAGGCCGGCGAGGCTGAAGGAGACGAGCAGCAGCAGCCGGCGGTTCTTGTGGATGAACGTGGCGCCCACCAGCGGCAATTGTCCCAGCAGGCGGTCGAGACCGGGGGGCTGGGCCAGCAGGAGCAGCGAGGCGAGCAGCACGAGGAGGATCAGCCTCTCCTGGGGGAACCGGCGCCGGCCGCGCAGAGGCAGCAGGGCGACCACGCCCGCCAGCAGGGCGGCGCTGCCCACGAAGCCGCCCGTGTCCTCGATCACGTTGCCGTGTCCCCAGTAGACGTTGTGATCGCCGTAGGCGCGGGGGGCGAAGATCGCCACCAGGGGCGCGACGGCCCGCTCCTTCCAGCGCGCCAGGGTCTCGGGCTGCTTCAGCTCTCGCCACAGCTCGGCCACGGGGGCCGGCGAGAGGGTGCTCTTCACCACGGCCGACCGGTCGGTCTTCGGCAGGTAGTCGAGGACGGGCAGGAGCACGGGGGCCACCGCGGCGACCGCCAGCGCCATGGCGAGACCGCAGCGGACGAGGAGGCGCCAGTCCGCCCGCCGGCGGGCGCGGTCGAGGAGGAAGAGGACCGCGAACGAGAGCGCGTAGAGGAGGGTCTCCGGATGGCCGGCGAGGAGGAGGGCGGCGGTCGCCAGGAAGAGCAGGAGGAGGTCGCGGGCGCCGCCGTTTTCGTCGCACCGCGCGATCCCGTAGAGCACCGGCGGCAGGAGCGCCGCGGCGTTGGCGATGGGCCAGCCCAGCCAGAGCAGCAGGAACCCTCCGAGGCCGAAGGCGAGGCCGCCGCAAAGGGCCGCCGCCTCGCCCAGGCCCTGCCGGCGCAGGAGGAGGAAGCCGAACACCAGGGCGACGAGCACCCGCAGGGCTGCCGTGATCCCCGCCGCCTGGCAAAGCGGGAACGGGTAGGCGGCGGCCACCAGCGGCTGAAACGCTTGGGACTGCGGATCGCCCAGGAGCGGCATGCCGGGGCCGGCGTGGGCGTTCCACAGGGGCCAGCGCCCGTCGCGGAGAACCCGGCGCACCTCCATCGACCACGGCGTAATCTGGTGGATCAGGTCCGCTTGCAGAGCGAGGCTGGGAGGATCGGCCGGCGGCAGCTCCCGGAAGGGATGGAAGCCCGTCAGGTTGCCGAGCGGCAGGAGGATGCCGCCGCCGAAGAGGACCCTTGCGAACAGCAGGACGAGGACGACGCCGAAGACGGCCAGGACGCGCCCCGGCACGGGGTCGTACCAGCGCCGCAGGAACGCCGCGAGGCCCGCCCCGAGGAGCAGCACGTAGAGGCCGGGGAGCAGGTCGAGGGCGGTCCAGCCGCTCATCCGGGAGTCCTCGCGGCGGCGGGAGTGCAGCAGGGTAAGATCTCGGCCATGCTCAAGCGGCTCCTGCTGGGACTGCTCGCGGCCTGGGCGGCCGCGGGGTTCCTCGTCGAGGTGAACCGGGCGCTCACCGGGTACGACGGGCGGGAGCGATCCGCCGCCGACCCCTGGGCCTGGCGCTTGGGAGCGCCCCAGCATATCGCGCTGGAGCGCTGCCTCGCGCCGGCGCGGCGGATGATCCCTCCCCACACGGCCCTCATGTTCATCGCCCCCGACGTGCCCCCCGGAAACGCGCCCTACCGCTGGATGTGGGCGGCCTACCTGATGCCGCAGCACGACGTGCTCGCCGCGGGCGACCCCGCCGCCGCGGCGCTCGCACAGTACGTGATCGCCTGCGGCACCCGGATCGAGGGTTCCTGGGCCGTGCCGGTGCGGGACCTGCCGGGAGGACGGCTGTACCGGGTGCGACGGCCTTGAACGGGACGGCCCTGCTCGCCGCGGTGGCGCTGCCCGTGCTCCTGGGGCTGCTCGGCAGCCGCCTCGCCGCGGCGCTCGCCGCTCCCGGCGACGGCGCCCTCTATCGCATCACCTTATACGTGATGGGCGGCGCGGTCGTCGCCCACGTGGCGCTGACGCTCCTCGATCTCGCCCGCGTGCCGTGGAGCCCGCTCCTCCTCGCCGCCCTCTGGGCCGTCCTCTGCGGGCTGGCGTACCGCCTCCTGCCCCGGGGTCCGGACCGGGCGCGGCTCCCCTCGGACTTCGGCTGGGGAGAGGGCGTCGCCCTGTTCGCCCTCGCCGCCTTCACCCTGGTGGCGCTCACCGCCTGGATCGCGATGCCCGACTTCATCTATCACTGGGGGGTCAAGGCGCACCATTACTACCTCGCCCGGGGGGTGGACTACGTCTACCTCGCGAAGAGCTGGAACTGGTACACCCACCCCGACTACCCGAACCTGGTCCCGGAACTGTTCGCGCTGACCGCCCTGCTGGCCGGGGGCTTCGACGAGCCGGCGATGATGCTCGTGACCGGCGTCGTCTTCGCCCTGCTGCTCGCCGCCACGCGGGAGGGGTTGCGCCGGGGCGGCGCCGACCGCTTCACCCGGCAGGCCGGCCTGGTGCTGGTGGCCCTGGCCATCGCGGCCTTCGGAGTGGGGCACCTCATGGCTGGAGCGGCGGACTGGATGCTGGCGCTGGCGCTCGCCGCGGCGGTGCCGCCGCTGCTCCGGCCGCCGGACCGCACCGGCGACTTCCAGATCGCCGCCGCCGCCGCCTTCGCCGCCGCCGCCAAGCTCGAGGGCATACCGCTCGCCGGCTTCTTGGCCCTCGTCCAGCTCGCCCGGCGGCTGCCGACCGAGCGCCGGCCCAACTTCGCGGCGGCCCTGCGGCTCGGGCTGCCGATCGCCGCCGTGGTCCTCCCGTGGATGGGCCGGATGCGCTACCACCACCTGTCGCTGGCGATCGGCTCCGGCCCGTTCCAGAGCTCCCGCGCCGGAGAGATCTTCCGGTCCGTGCTGGAGGCCGTGGGCACACCGGCCTGGCACGGATTCGTCTTCGCCGCCTTCCTGCCGCCGCTGCTCCTGCTTCACCGCCGGACGCGGCCGTTCGCCACGGCGGCCACGCTGCAGCTCCTCTTCTACTTCTACCCTTACTTCACCGGCCGGGTGGACGACGTCCGCTTCTTCGTGCTCTCCAACTTCGCGCGGCTGACCTTCCAGCTCGTCCCGGCGTGCCTGGTGGCGGCGCTGGTGGTGTGGGGAGGAAATGAAAAGGGCGGGGATGAACCCCGCCCCTGCGAGACCCTGGAAAGGCCGGCGTCTCAGCGCCGCGGCGTCACGACCCTGACGACCTTGCTGTAGGGGGAGAAGCCACCGCCGCCCGTGGCACGGATGCGGAAGAAGTAGACCGCGCCCGGGAGGAGGTCCGTCACGACCGCTGACGTGCTGTTAGCCGGCACGGAAAGGACCTCCACGAACGGGCCACCCTTCTTCTGGGCCTCGATCACGTAGCCCTCCTCCCCTACGGCCTTATCCCGCCAGGTGAGGGTGACCTCGGTCTTCGCGGTGGCGCGGGCGGTCACCCGGACGGGGGCGGGGAAGTTCACGGGCCCGCCGCCGGAACCGTTCGCATACAGCTCGCTGACGGCCGCCCGGTCGTCGGCCGTCAGCCGGGCGCCGCGGCCGTCATCGTGGGCCCGGGCGAACATCAGGGCGTCGCGCAGCTTCGAGTGGCCGAGCCCCAACGTATGGCCCAGCTCGTGGGCGAAGACCTCCTCGGCCACACTGGGGTTGTCCCGGAAGAGGCACTCCGTGCCGTCGTTGGTCACGATGTCCCCCTCGGCCGTCTCGTGATAGCGCTTGCCGCGGAAGGTCCGGGTGGACTCGTAGAACCAGGGGCCGCCGATGGCGATCACCCCGCCAATGGAGCAATCGAAGTTCCCCTCGACGGCCTCGTCGGGATCGTCCCGATAGGGGTCGTCGAAGAGGATGGAGTTGGCGTCGTCCGAGCGAGCGAGGCCGCCCGACGCTGCCGTAGTGCCCGCATAGACGTAGTTGATGTTGGTGCCCGGGTCGGAGTTCCAGGCCGCCATCGCCACCTGGAAAGCGGCGATTGTGGCGTCCAGGCTCAAGCCGGGCTGGCCGGCGGAGTTGACCGTCCATTGGACGCTCTGGCCGCTGTCGAAGCGGAACCAGCGGATGGGGTTGCCGTCATCCGGAAGCAGGAAGGTGTAGGAGTCGGAGATGGAGCCGAGTTCGCCCTTGGCCTGGCCCAGCACGTAGCCGCCCTCGTTCGCCGCGCCCCGGGCGCGGTCGGCCACCCAGTCGGAGAACCGGTCGAAGTCGCGGATGGCGTCGAAGCCCCCCTCCTCCGTCCTCTGCTTGAGACCGACCTCGTGCGCCTCGGAAAGGTCGCGCAACGCCACCGCCCGGCCGTCGATCACCCGCCGGTGGAAGGCGCCGAGCATCAGCTGGAGGATGCGGTAGGTGCCGTCCTGGGAGGGACGCAGGAAGAGGATCGCGTCCTCCCCCGGGGCGAACCGGGGCGCACCCCAGACCTTGAGCCCCACTCCCTCGGGATTGATCCCGCCGGGGACCCGCACCACCACGGTGCTGCCCGGCATCTCCCCCTTGAGCACGCGGTTCACCTCGACCAGGTAGTCGGTCGCCGGCGGACCGTCCAGGATGGGCGCCGGCTCCGCGCCGACCACCTTGACGTCCACCACTGCCGAGGCCTGATCGGCGAGGGCGCGGTCGGGCATCATTATGTACGTCGTGGCGGCTGCGGGCCGCGGGGAGAGCGCGAACGCGAGGGCGAGGAGCGCCAGGGCGAGCGGGCGGAGCATGGACTTCATCGCGGACCTCCTGAAGCTTTTTGCACGGACTCTCGCCGGGCAACGGAGCGAGCGTCGATGTCAAGGTAACATGTGCGCGCCCGGCAATATTTCGGGACGCGGCGGCCCTCAGTCCGAGCCCCCCGAGGAGCCGGATTTGGACCCCGAGGAGCCCTTCGACTCGGCCGCCGCCTCTTTCTTGTCCGCCTTGTCCGCCGTCTTATCCGCCTTGGGGCCGTCGTCGCTCTTGCCCTCGGATTTGGCCTCCGCGCCGCCGCCCTTCTTGCCGGCGTAGTCGGTCACGTACCAGCCG
>DASWME010000217.1:0-2249 GCA_036399915.1 Thermoanaerobaculia bacterium | reverse complement strand
GCGGGGCACTGGCACGGCGTGAACCGCTTCCGCCGCCGGATTGGCTACCCACCGGCGTGTGTGGCTTTGTGCAGACGCTCCATGCGACGACAGGAGCATCACCAGTCCGAGTAACAGCATCGAGGCGTGTCGGGCGACTCTCATTTTCATCTCCGTGCAAGCAGGGGAAAGTCATCCCACGGAGAGCTTGGCGGTTCATCCGCGCTGTCTCACGATGGGCACTCCCCGGTTGGACGGACCCCTCTCTGCCAAGTTCAGGTGAGACAGTTATCCTTGTCGAATTACTGAGCAAGAGGGCAGAGGGAGAGCATCGACATGCTGGATACACGACTGAACGGAACCGGGGGCCACGTAGCGCAGCGAGCCGTAGGCGAGCGGAGCGAAGTGGCCCCCGGTTCCGGCCGCGGCCCGGCCACCCCCAACCCCGAGCTGATCGAGCGGCCGAAGCGCCGGCGCTTCACGGCCGAGTACAAGCTGCGGATTCTGGAGGCGGCCGATGCCTGCTCCAGGCCGGGCGAGATCGGTACCCTGCTGCGCCGCGAGGGGCTCTACACGTCTCACCTCTCCGACTGGCGTCGCCAGCGTGACGAGGGGGCGCTCGCCGCGCTGGACCGCCCGCGGGGACGACGCAGGCCCAATCCGCTGGAAACCGAGAATGCTGAACTGCGCAGGCGACTGGAGCAGGCCGAAGCCGATCTATCCAAGGCGCGCAAGGTCATCGAGGTGCAGGGAAACGTCTCCGCGCTTCTGGGCGAGTTGCTGGCGCCCAGGAGCGCGACGACCGACCCGAAGCGCGGACGATGATCGAACAGGCCGTCGAAGAGCTCACGCCGCTGGTGGGCACCCGTCCCGCCTGCCGCGCGCTGGGCGTGGCCCCGGCCACGATCTACCGCCGCCGTCGCCCCGTTCAGCCAGCGCCTGAGTCGCGGCCCCGACCGCGGCCGGCCCGGTCTCTCTCCGTCCTGGAGCAGGAGGCGGTGCTCGAGGTGCTCCGCTCGGAGCGGTTCGTCGACTCGTCTCCCGCGCAGGTGTGGGCGACGCTGCTCGACGAGGGACGCTACCTGTGCTCGGAGCGCACGATGTACCGGCTGCTCGCCGAGCACCAGGAGGTCCGCGAGCGGCGGGACCAGCTCACCCACCCCGCCTACGCCAAGCCGGAGCTGCTGGCCGAGGGGCCCAACCAGGTCTGGAGCTGGGACATCACCAAGCTGCTCGGGCCGTCGAAGTGGACATACTATTACCTGTACGTCATCCTCGACGTCTTCAGCCGCTACGTGGTGGGCTGGACCGTGCAGCTCCGGGAATCGGCCGAGATCGCCGAGCAGCTGATCGCCCAGGCCATCGCGCAGCAGCAGATCCCCCGCGGGCAGCTCACCCTGCACGCCGACCGGGGCAGCTCCATGAGGTCGAAGCCGGTCGCCTTCCTGCTCGCCGACCTTGGCGTCACGAAGACGCACTCCCGGCCCTACACCTCGACCGACAACCCCTACTCGGAAGCGCAGTTCAAGACCATGAAGTACCGGCCCGGCTTCCCCGAGCGGTTCGGATCAATCGAGGTGGCGAAGAGCTTCTGCCGGCCATTCTTCGACTGGTACAACCAGACGCACCGCCACTCCGGCATCGGGCTGATGACGCCCGCCGCCGTCCACCACGGGCGTGCAGGAGCCCTTCACGACGAACGTGCGCGCGTGCTGGCGACCGCGTTTGCCGCCAACCCCGAACGGTTCGTGCGAGGCATGCCCGTGCCGCCCGCCCTTCAAACCGCCGCATGGATCAACCCGCCCAGCACACAGGAGGTTGCTCGCTAATTTCACCCCCCGACTGTCTCACTCGTCTTGACAGGCTCCGATCGGTGTCGTGGAGGTTCGCGAAAGCTGTCAGGGCCGCGCCGAATGCTGGTTCGGAGGAGTAGAGTGGGCGGTACGAAAGAAAGTGTTGCTTGAAAGCTGCGAAACTTTCTTCATCGAAGTGGTTGGTTGCGGGAATCCGGATCTGATAGGGTCCGCGTGCCACGCGCTCGGGGTGTGCTCGGAGCCAGCCCGTTATGTCAACCCAAACAGCTTGGTCCTTGCTTGGATCATAGACGATCCCAATTACGGGCAGCGTGTGGCCCGACCAATATTCAAAGTGCTCACGGTCGCCGGGTATCAGATAATCGCCAGAGGCGGTCCGGAATGAATCACCGGACTTTATCTGGGCAGCAATGCAGCATCCTGTTGCATTCTCGTCCGTGATGAACTCGATGTAAG
>DASWME010000216.1:0-5726 GCA_036399915.1 Thermoanaerobaculia bacterium | reverse complement strand
GACTTCGAGCTCGCCACCGAGCATAGCCGCAAGGTCCTGCCCCGCAGCTTCAACCTGGGCGAGACGCTGGCCTTCGCCCAGAACCTGGCGGCCTTCGTCCACGCCCTCGAGTCCGGCGACCGCGACCTCCTCCGCCGCTGCCTGCGCGACGTCCTGACCGAGCCCCACCGGGCATCGCTGGTGCCGGGCTTCCGCGCCGCTCAGGCCGCGGCCCTGGACGCCGGAGCCCTGGGCGGCTGCTCGCTCTCCGGCTCCGGGCCGTCCCTCTTCGCCGTGGCCGAGTCCCCGGAGGGCGGGCGGGACGTGGCGGAGGCCATCCAGCGCGCCCTGCGCGGAGCCGGCCTCGACTCCACCGTCCGCCTCTGCGGCCTCGACCGCCAGGGGGCCCGGGTGCTGCCGTGAGGCTGGTCAACACCCGCGATCCGGACGCGACGGCCACCTTCCGCCAAGCGGTCCTCGCGGGCGTCGCCCCCGGCGGCGGCCTGTGGATGCCCGAACCGCTGCCCCGCTACGGGGACTGGCCGGCCCTGCTGGAGCTCGACTGGCGCCGGCGCTGCGAAGTCCTGATGGGCTGCCTGCTGGAGGACGAGCTCGGCCGCGAGCCCCTGGCGCGGGCCGTCCGCGAGGCCCTCGACTTCCCCGTCCCCCTGGTCGAGGTACGCTCCGGCGTCTACGCTCTCGAGCTGTTCCACGGGCCGACCCTGGCCTTCAAGGACTTCGGCGCCCGCTTCTTCGCCGCCGTGCTCGACCGGGTGCGCGAGCCGGGGCGGCCGGTCACCATCCTCACCGCCACCAGCGGCGACACCGGCGCCGCCGTGGCCCACGCCTTCTGGCGCCGGCCCGGCGTCAGGGCCGTGGTGCTCTATCCGCGCGGCCGCGTCTCCGCCCTCCAGGAGCGGCAGTTCGCGACCCTGGGCGAGAACGTCACCGCGCTCTCGGTGGACGGCGCCTTCGACGACTGCCAGGCGCTGGTGAAGGCCGCCTTCGCGGACGCGGACCTCGCGGCGCGCCACGGCCTGACCTCCGCCAACTCGATCAACGTGGCGCGCCTGCTGCCGCAGGTCCTCTACTACACCGAGGCGCTGGCCGCGCTCCGCCGACGGGGGATCGAGGAGCCGCCGGTGTTCGCCGTGCCCAGCGGCAACTTCGGCAACCTCTGCGCCGGCCTGCTCGCCCAGGCGATGGGCCTGCCGGTCAAGTCCTTCGTGGCAGCCACCAACGCCAACACCACCGTGCCCGACTACCTGGACACCGGCGCGTACCGGCCGCGACCCTCGGTGGCGACCCTCTCGAACGCCATGGACGTGGGCGCCCCGAACAACTGGGAGCGCATCGAGCACCTCTTCGGAGGAGACCTGAAAGCGTTACGCGAGACTCTGCGCTGGGGCTGGAAGAGCGACGAGGAGACGGAAGAGGCGATCCGGGACCTGAGCGGCCAGGGCTACCTCGCGGACCCCCACGCCGCCGTGGCCTACGGAGTCCTCGCCGAGCGCCTCGCTCCCGGCGAGACCGGCGTCTTCCTCGGCACCGCCCACCCCGCCAAGTTCCTCCCCGTCTACGAAGGGATGGGCCTCGACGTGCCCATCCCCGAGCCCCTGGCCGCCCTCCGCGACCGTCCCCTCCTCGCCCGGGAGATCCCCAACGAGTTCGGGGCGCTGCTGGAGGAACTGGAGGGGGGCGGGTAGGGACGGGGTCCCTTGCCTCCTTACCTTTCGAGTGAGCACCGTCGTATGTGTGCCACTAACAAGCAGTCTGACGTGGGCACTGGACTTGGTGCATGCCGGTGTTGGGCGTCAACAAAACCATGGTTCTAGACTTCCCGGGCACGCTTTGACCACTGCCAAAGGCCACCCGTGACCTCCGCCGGCAGGCGATGTCCCAATTGGCGGGCTAGCATGACAATCTGTCCCCGGTGATGGCCTTCGTGCGCGATGAAGTAGCCGAGAACGTGCCCAACGTCGAGGGGAAGGTTGCGCCACACATAAGACGAGGTGCCGGGAATCCTTCCCCCTTGATCACAGCCGAGCTTCAGGAGGCTCAAGATTCCCGTGCTGCTACGCCCCAGCGCTGGAATGAGATCCTCAGGTTCCACCTTGTACCGATCGACATTGCGCGGCACTGCGATGCCGTGCTCTTTGCCGAGCGTCTTGATCCACATACACCGGGCATTGTGGATGTGACCGGCAAGCATCCGGATGGTGCGACGTGGGGCCCCAGGCACCGTGGATTTCCAGAGTTCGGCGGGCAAATGCTCGACCAGAAAGACCGTGACGCGATTATTGGTTTTCCACGCGTCAAGGATCGTATCTCGCAGGTCAAGTGGAGAAGGCATACCACTCCTCTGCTCTGACCCCTGAGTTTAGACGGCCAGTCCTAGGACGAGCGCAAGGATGGAGAAGCCCATCACGGCAATCAACACACACCCAGCCTGCGGGTTTTTGACGGCTTCGGCTCTTAATGGCCCAAACTCCGAAGGTCGTTCCTTCTTGGCAAAGCCGTCCAGAATCGCACTGGCAACCTTCTCGTTGTCTTCTGGCCCACGCCA
The DNA here is from genome assembly GCA_036399915.1 of Thermoanaerobaculia bacterium. Lineage (GTDB taxonomy): Bacteria > Acidobacteriota > Thermoanaerobaculia > Multivoradales > UBA5704 > DATARR01. The sequence goes on along the minus strand of DASWME010000216.1, from coordinate 3,181 downwards.
CCAAAGGCAATGTGACCACGTAGGAGAGTATTCACTATTTGTGATTCGCAACGGGACCCAAGGCTTGCCAGATGAAACCTCGAATTCGTTGACCCCCTCGCTTGTCCAATCCTGGCAATGCATTTTCCAAGACCCATCAGGCACTCTACTGACATTACAGACAATACAATTGAGTATTATTTCCGCGGAGATCCCTGGAACCTTGAAACGTAAAGCTTGACCATGGGTCTGATAACCGTCCTCTCTCGGACGAAACCAAAATGGGCCCCTCGTACATTCTAGGTCAATACCGGCCCGCGCCTTCGTATCAGCCTGTATGGACTCTAAGGCAGCTTGAAACTCTCCTTCTCGCTCCTGGCTGAACACCTTCCAGGCAGCTGCTGAACTCTGTCTCGCCTTGAGATCATCGAGGCTCATGTCGTTCTTCCGTCCCTTCACTTCCCCTGGATGAACTCCCCGATATCTCTCGACAGCTGCTCGAGCGAACCCTGGTTGAGGTACATCATGTGCCCCGCCGGGTAGTTCCGGATCGTCACCCGCGCCGGGTCGACGCCGCTGTGGTGCAGCATGTAGGCGTTGGCGAAGTAGGCCGTCGCCAGGTCGTAGTAGCCGCTGGCGGTGAACACGCGCAGCGCCTCGTTGTCCTTGGTGCCCTGCGCCAGGTCGCCGGTGACGTCGACGAAGCCGGCGAAGGCGCCGGCCGCGTTCTTCCGCCGCTTCCAGTTCTGGTTGGCTTCGCCGTTCTGGGGCAGGTAGGGCTCCTGGATGTCGGCGCCGAGCTCATTGCGCAGGTACTGGTGGAAGAGCGAGACGTAGATCGGCCCCGTCTTGGCGTCGAACGGGTCGCTGTTGGGGAACTCCGATGCGTTGTCGAGCTCCTTCTGCGCGTAACGACTGTCGAGGAAGCCCGTGGCCCTCCCCTCGTCGCGCAGCAGCTCCTTGGCGAAGCGGGGCGCGTAGAGGCGCAGGTCGCTGTTGAGGATGTACTGCTTGGACACGCCCGTGTAGCGGTGCAGCTTGTCGGCGATCTGCCCCTTCTCCGCCTCCGAGAGCGAATCGCCGCGGAAGAGGGCCTGCAGGTACTCGCCGGAGGCGAACTGCTCGACCTCGGTGAGCAGCGCCTGCAGGCTCGGCCAGGAATCCGGGAGCTTCTTGTGGTACCACGCTGTCGCGGCGAGCGTCGGCAGGTGCGTGACGTAGGTGAGATCGTTGCCGTTGGTGTTGAAGGGCAGGGCGCCCATGTTGATCGCCGGCGAGATGAGGATCACGCCGTTGAGGCCGATGTTCATCTGCCCCTGGAGCCGCGGTACGAGCATCGAGCCGCGGATGCCGCCGTAGCTCTCGCCGAGGACGTACTTGGGCGAGTTCCAGCGGTCGTGCACGGTGAGGAAGGCGCGGATGAAATCGGCGACCGAGTCGGCGTCCTCGTCGTAGCCCCAGAAGTCGGCGTCCTTCTTGTCGCCGAGCGCGCGGCTGAAGCCGGTGCCGACCGGGTCGACCTCGACGAGGTCGGTGACGCGCAGCAGGCTCGACGGGTTGTCCTTGAGCCGGTAGGGCGGCGCGCCCGGGTCCTGCGCGTCGCTCGGGATGTCGATGCGCTTGGGGCCGACGAAACCGAGGTGCAGCCAGACTGAGGAGGAACCCGGCCCGCCGTTGAAGAAGAACGTGATCGGCCGGTCCTCCTGCCGCTTCACACCCTCCGCGATGTAGGAGATCGTGAAGAAGCGCGCCGTGGGCTTGCCGTCGCGGTCCTTGAGGTCGATGTCCTCCGCCGTGGCGGTGTAGGGGAGGTTCACCCCGCCGGCGGTGAAGCGGTGGTGGGTGACGAACTTGCGGGGTGCGGCTGGCGCCGCCGCAGCCTTATCCCCGCCCTCGTCGCCCGGCGGTTTGTCGCACTTGGGGGCGTCGTCAGCGCGGACGGCGGCGGTGGTCGAGACGAACAGGGTCAAAAGGATGGCGAGCGTCGCGTTGCGCATGCGCAGGATCTCCCTCTTGGTGAGCCAGATACGCCTGGAACGGGCGGAAGTTTCAGGATTCCACCGGGCGGCGCCCGGAGCGCCGGCGGGCACGACGCCTTGCGGGTTGAGCTCGGCCGCCGTTCCTTCAGGTACTCCAGGAAGTCCACGACCAGGGGCAGGTCCTCCGGAGGAACTTGTACCAAGCCTGCAACGCAGGTGCATCCTTTGCCTTGAAGAAGATGCCGCCGATGCCAGTAACTCGCTTCATATGAACCTCCGATGTGCGGTGGTTGGGGGTGGTTTTGTTCTGCGGCCAACGGACCGACGTTCAGCGGCCGGGCGGGCGCTCGACCACTTCTCGAATCGCGAGGACCGCGACGCCCGCCCGGTCCGCTGCAACGGCTGGTTATCCCGCCTCTCGTGCGGACACGAACATATCCTCCCCGCGGTCGAAAACCGCGGGCTCACGAGCGAGCGGGTTCGAGTCCGCCCGTCATGTTTCCCTCGCGCTTCCGAGATGCACGCTTCCAGGATGCAACCTCAACCGCGGCGCGCCGCCTCGATTGCGGCGATGTCGATCTTTTGCATCTGCATCATCGCATCGAACGCGCGCTTGGCGGCCACCGGGTCCGGGTCGCTGATCGCTTCCGTCAGGGCAATCGGCGTAATCTGCCACGACAGTCCCCATTTGTCCTTGCACCAGCCGCACGCGCTCTCCTGGCCGCCGTTGCCGACGATTGCGTTCCAGTAGCGATCCGTCTCGGCCTGGTCGGCGGTTGCGACCTGAAACGAGAACGCTTCGGTATGCTTGAATTCGGGTCCGCCGTTGAGTCCGAGGCACGGAATGCCCATCACGGTAAACTCGACGGTTAACACGTCCCCTTGCTTGCCCGATGGGAAATCTCCCGGGGCACGATGCACTGCGTCAACCGATGAGTCGGGAAAGGTCTCGGCGTAGAACCGCGCCGCGTCCTCGGCGCCGTCGTCGTACCACAGGCAGATCGTGTTCTTTGCTGGCTTCACCATGTCACCTCGCTGTCTTATGGGTCTGGTTAGTAATGTCGCAACGTTAGCACTTGGGTGTGACAACTACGACCTCAATGGCGAGGAATATGCCGGCACGTAGTCACGGAACGATAGCGTTGAGCCGCCGCGACGCCGGAGGCCGAGCGGGCGGCTGGAACGAAGTGTTATGCGCCGCGGTGCTGCTCGGCCAGCCCGAT
>DASWME010000215.1:0-3710 GCA_036399915.1 Thermoanaerobaculia bacterium | reverse complement strand
GCTCCACCGGCACCTCCCGCCAGCGCGGATCGGCCGCGAGGTCGCGCTCGATCCGCTCCGTGGCCCCCGGCACCACCAGCGGGGGGTTGCGAAGCCGGACGAGGTAGAGGAGGCGCCGGCCGTCTCCGTCGAGGTCTCCCGGGCCGTGGTAGCGCCAGAAAGGCTCGCGGACGAGACCGGGACGGCCGTTGGCCAGGCAGTAGATCTGGGTCGCCACGCCCCAGTCGGACGCCACGAACACGGCCTCGCCGGCGTGGCTTTCCGCGAACTCGCCGATGCTGGCGAAGGACGGGTCCCAGGCAAGCGAGGCGCTCCCCCGGGCGAGCGCACTCTCGATGGAGGCGAGGTCCGGCAGCCGCAGGCCGAGCCAGAGCGCCGCAAGGAGCGCGAGCGCCCGCCGGTCTCCCCGGCTGTGGGGACGTGCCGCGAGGGCGAGGGCCAGGGCGGCGTACTGGAACGGTGTGCCGAGGATCCAGTGGTGGGCCCAGGTGGGGCGCCCCAGGAGAGGGAGAGCGAGCCAGACCACCGCGTAGGCTGCGAGGGCGGAAGCCGCAGCGCGGAGGAGGGGCGGCATCCCCTTTCGCGCCGCCGCGGCCGCGATGGCGAGGACAACCGCGAGGACGAGCCCCCGCTCCAGGAGCTCGGCCCATGGCCAGCGCGGGAGCCCCAGCATGAAATCCCGGAACGGCCCTCCCTGTCCCAGGGAGAGGTACTCCCCCGTCGAGGAAAGAAAGCCGCCGAGGGCGCGCGGCACGGGCGCGCCCCCACCCACGGGCGAGACGAGGCGTCCCCAGCGCAGGAGCGTGGCGACGTTGACCGCCGCGAGCGGCGCGGCCCCCAGGACTAAGCCCGCCGCGGCGGCCAGGAGGTGGCGCCGCGACCGCCGCCGGGCGCTGCCGAGCAGCAGGGCGGCCAGGGCCGGTACGAGCACCACGGCGCTCAGCTTCTCGAAGACGGCGAGCCCGGCCAGGGCGCCGAGCGCGGCGGTGTTGCGGAGCGGCGGCTCCCCTTCTCCCGCCTCGCCGCGCATCCAGAGCCCCAGCAGGGCGAGGCGGAGGAGGAGGGAGATCGCCACCGGTCCCCAGTCGAAGCGGCCATCCAGGAGCACCGCGCCGTCGCTCAGCAGGAGGGCGAGGAAGACGGCCATCGGCCCGGCGGGCAGGGCCGGCCACGCCGCGGCGCAGAAGAGGAGGATCCCGCCCGCGATCAGCAGGATGCCGAGCATCCGCCAGCTCGCCAGCGTGAACCGCGGGTGGACGAAGCGCAGGTAGAGCCCGTAGAGGTTGGTCTTGATCGCGGCGCTGTATGGCATGTTGAGGACGCAGACCCGGTGGAAGGCGACAGTGCAGAACATCTCCGGGGGAGACCCGAGCCAGGTGAAGGCGCCCGTCGCCTGGTGGAGCTCGTCGTACTGAGGGCCCTGGGCGTCGATCCGCACGCTCGCGAGCAGCACCCAGAGGGTCGCCGCCAGGAAGCCGAGCGCCAAGGCCGAGCGCCGGCGCCGGGGAGCGAAGGAGGGGGGAGTCGGGTCCACGGAGGCCAAAGGTGCGATCTCGCAAGGCCTCTGGAACTTGCGGAGGTCCGGACCTCCGCAGCTCCGTCATTGCTGAAACAGGATCGTACCACTGGTGAACTGTGGCGCCGGCCAACTTGAGGTCGCCAGAGTGCGACCACCTCGGTCCGTTCCGTTTGGACGTTTTTTTGCGGATTATCGAGCAACCCGCGGCGGGGCGACGATGAAGCCCTCGCGGAGGACCCGGTCGCGCTCGTCCACCACGGGGGGAGCGCCGACGGTGCCGGCGGGCAGGCCGCCGGCATGGAGGCAGGCCTCGGCGGCCATGGCACAGAGCATGGCGTCGACGTGGTCGGGACGGGTGACGGGACCGTCGCAGGCGTAGCCGGCGGCGCGCAGACGGGACCAGACGAAGTCGACGTACTCGGTGGGCCGGCGTCGCTTGGAGGGCGGACGCTCGCCCCAGAGCTGGAGGAGGACGTAGCGGGGGTAGGTCTCGAAAACGGTGCCTTCGCCGTCCAGCACGGGGACGAGGCCGAGGATGGAAGCCAGCTCCCGCTCGTGGATCGACCAGAAGACCTCGATGCCAGCCTCGACGACAGGGCGGTAGAGCCGCCAGCCGGCCAGCTCGGCGCGCGTCCGCGGCAGGACCTTGGTGGGGGCGTTCGCCTCGCGGTCGGCCCGGCGGGAGCGCTCGCCCGTGGCGGGCAGGCCCTGCGGCGCGTCGATGCCGGTAAAGACGGACGGAGGACCACCGGGGCCGCCAGGAGAGGGCGGTAGCGGGCGCTCCGGGCTGGCGACATAGGTGTCGAGCGCGAACTGGCCGTCCTCGAGCCAGGCGACGTAGCTCGGGGTGCGGAAGGAGCCGAGGTCGATGCCGCAGAGGAGGGACACCTACGCCGGGTTCTTGAGCGCCAGCCAGGCGGCGATCCCGCCGAGTAGGGGCAGGATCCACCAGAGGGCCGGAGTCGAGCGCGGCGCCCGGCGGATGAGGACGATGACGGCGCCGAAGGCCAGCCAGATCAGGGCCTTGGTCCACAGCCACGCCGGCCAGATCGCCGGGTTCGACAGGCCGATCTTGGCCAGGGCTCCGAAGCCGCTGAACAGGATCAGCACCAGCGCGATGCCGTGCGTGATGCCGGCCAGCTTGCGGCTGACCCCGGTCTCTACCCCGGCGCGCGCGGCCAGGAGCAGGCCGCCGAAGGCCGTGAACAGCAACATGATGCTGAAGATGTGGATCGCTTTGTAGGCCATCAGGCTCATCTGCGCACCCCCCTCCAGCGGATATACTATCCTCTCCGCCGCTTCCGAGGATTCCACTCTACCAGCCATGACGCCTGAGAGAACCGAGATCGCCGTCCGCTGCCGCGGGCTGGTGAAGCGCTACACGGACGTGGTGGCCGTCGACGGCCTCGACCTGGAGGTGCGCCGCGGCGAGTGCTTCGGCCTGCTGGGGCCCAACGGCGCGGGCAAGACGACGACGATCGAGATCCTCGAGGGGCTGACCGAGCCCGACGCCGGCGAGGTGGAGATCCTGGGCTCGACGTGGTCGCGGGACGGCCGCGAGCTGCGCGAGCGGCTGGGCATCTCGCTCCAGGAGACTCAGCTCAACGAGAAGCTGACCGTGAGCGAGACGGTGCGCCTGTTCCGCTCGTTCTACCGGCGCGGGCGCGAGCCCGAGGAGGTGCTCGCCCTGCTCGCGCTCGACGAGAAGCGCGACTCGCGGGTGGGCAAGCTCTCGGGCGGGCAGAAGCAGCGCCTGGCGGTCGCCTGCGCCCTGGTGGGAGACCCGGAGGTGCTGTTTTTGGACGAGCCGACGACGGGGCTCGACCCGCAGAGCCGGCTGCAGCTCTGGCGGCAGATCACGGGCTTCCGCGCCGCCGGCGGTACGGTGCTGCTCACCACCCACTACATGGACGAGGCCGAGCGCGTGTGCGACCGCGTTGCCATCGTGGACCGCGGCCAGGTGATCGCCCTCGGCACGCCGGCCGAGCTGATCAGCTCGCTGCAGGCCGCCAACGTGGTGGAGTTCTCCTCGGAGCCGGAAATTCCCGAGGAGAGCCTGCGCGCCCTGCCGGGCGTCAGGGAGCCCCACCGGCGCGGGGCCGACTGGTCGCTGCCGGTGGGCTCGCTCGCCGAGACCGTACCCGCGCTGCTGGCGCTGGTGGAGCGCTCCGGAGCGCGGCTGGGGAACCTC
>DASWME010000214.1:0-25457 GCA_036399915.1 Thermoanaerobaculia bacterium | reverse complement strand
CGCTGGCGGGAGGTGCCGGTGGAGCCGGAGGCGGCCTCTCTGCGGGAAGTGCTGGTGCGGAAATTCGTTCCCGCCGGCCTGCCGAAAGGATCTTTCCTCTCCCCTTCCCCCCCGCGGGCCGGGAGAGGAGGGCTAGCGAGGTGGCCCTACTTCACGCGGATCTCGTACCCACGGCTCAGCGAGCCCCTCACCTTCGCCGTCTGGCCCGTCTGGATCGACACCGCCTCGTGGACGGCCCACGAGGGCAGCGCGTCGCCGATCCGGGTCGACCGCACGATGGCGAGGCGCAGGTCCGCCGGAGCCGTCTCCTCCGGGGGCGCCACCCGGGCCCGGCCGTGGACCCCCACCTCTGCCAGCCCCAGCGCGACGGCCGGCTCCCCGGCGGACGACGGCTGCTTGAACAGGGCCACCCGGACCTTGTCGCGGGACTCGTTGATGATCGTGATCGCGTCCGTGGGACTACCCCTTTCCTCTGAGCAAGTTGCCTGAAACTCCAGGACGAGCCGGGCGGCGCCCCTGCCGGGGAGGGCCATATCGGGCCGACCGGCCTGGACCGGAAGGCTGAATCTTATCAGTGTGGCCGGGCAGGTGGGGTAACCCTGCCCGCATTTGCCCAGACTGCCTGTAGAGACGTCCCAGCCTGCTACAACACTCTCGGGATCGGCGCCTGCCGCCCCTCACCGCTCCTCCTGAGCCAGCCCCGAACGTCCGCCGGGCACGCGTCCCCGAGGTTCGGGATCGCGTTCACGCGGCGGGCGCGGCGGCCGAGGTCGGTCTCGCCGCAGCAACGCAGGATCGCATCAAAGAATGGGCGTGCGGCCTCGGGGTCGCGTCCCTCCAGCCAGTTGCCGGCGGTGGCAAGGATGCGGGCTTTCTCCGGCGAGCCGTCGGGCAGCAGGTCCGCGGCCGAACGGGCGAGGTCGGCGCCCCGGTAGCGGTAGTGGAACCGTTTCACGGGCTCCATCAAGCTGCGGGCGGCCCGGTCCCGCTCCTCCTTCGTGGGGCCAAGGCGCTGAAATTTGGCGGAAGCCCGGGCCTGGGCGAAGGAGTCGTGCTCGAACTGTCCTGCGTACATGAACCAGTCGGGCTCCAGCTCGGTGCCGAGAAGCTCCAGGCCATGATGGCGGGTGACGCACGCGGCGCGGAAGAGGGCCTGGGCGCGCTCGGCCGCGGGCCGCCGGGTGTCGCTGCCCGCGGCAACGGAGCGGGCCAGCATCCCGAGAGGCAGGCGCAGGACCGTGGGCAGGTATGTCTCCGCCTCCTGGTAACGACCCTCCCGCACCAGCCGCCGACCGACGAGGTAGCGCAGCGTGTAGGCCATCCGCTTCTTGCTCGGCGTGATCATGCCCCCGTAGATGATCTCCCAGCCGTCGCCGTAGTCGTCCGGCCGGTGAGAGGCGAGGGCCGCCGGCCAGGCTTTGTCCACGTAGGCGCGCAGCTCGTCGGTCGTGAGCACCCGCTCGGCGATGTAGGCGGCATCGGTCCAGTAGCCGCCGTCGAGGAGGGCATACAGGGCTCCGGTGTAATCCTTCTCAGCGAGCCGGACGGCGCCGCGCTCGCCCTCGGAGCGGGGGCTCAGCGCAGGCTGGACCTGATTCTCGTAGGCCTGGAATGGATTGTGGTTCGGTCCGGGATCCTTGGGCAGGAACCGGCCGGCCAATCCCAGGAGGCGCTCGGCCTCGGCGAGCTTGCCGGCGCGCATCAGGAGCTTGGCCTGGATCCAGTGGGTCATCGGCTTGTCGCCTGGAGCCCGTCTCAGCCACTCCTCGGCGGCGGCGAAGTCCCCGGCCCGGTACGCGACCCAGGCGAGGCGGTCTGCGTCCGCGACGTTCCTGGGGTTGGCCGTGCGGATGGCATCCAGCCACTTGCGGGCCGGCGCAGGATCAAGCGCTCCCTCACCGTCCACCCGGTCCCAGCGGGAGATCACGTAGGCGGTCAGGATAGGTCGCGCCTCGTCCGAGCCGGCGACCGCCTCCAGGGCTCTGGGATCGTTCAGCAGCTTCGCGACGGTGAGGCGCAGTGAGTCCACGGCCGAGGGATCTCCGGCCTTCATCTGCTGGAAGTAGAGCGTCAGCGCCTGGGCCGGCCGTTTGAGGCTCAACTCCGCCCGGGCCTGCCAGCCGAGGCTCGCGGCGGCGAGGCCCAGGGGATCAGGGAAGCCTTCCGCAGCCAGCTCGCGGGTGCGCTCGAACCAGCGGATCGCCGCCTTGGGATCGTCCCGGAGGTTGGCCTTGCCGAGCATGAACGCGGCCCAGGTAGAGCGGCGGCGGCGCTCGGCGGCGGGGCGGTCGAGCAGCTCCTCCCAGACAGAACGGCCCGGGCGAGCTGCCCGCGGTGATAGGCGATGGCGCCGCGCAGGTAGTCCGCGAACTCGCCGGGCAGGCCGGGCGGGACCTCCAGCTCCGGCAGCTCGGGCCGCGGCGACGGCTGGGCCGCCCAGGCGGACTCCCGTTGCCAGGAGGAGACCGCATCGCCATGGGAGCGAAGGACCTCGCGGACCTCGGCGTAGCGCGCGGTCAGGTTCCGGTCCGAGATGGCGGTCTCGAGCTCCCTCAGGTCGATGTCCGCGGTCTGGCGGTAGGGGCCCCGCTCCGCGTCCACGACCGCGTGGAGAACGGGTTGCCGGATAGGGGGCCGAGGAACCAAGGCGGACTCGAGGGCGTCCCGGAACCACGTCGTGGGCGCCTCGAGGAGGCGGGCCTCGCTGGTCACCAGCCAGTAGGGGAAATAGGGGCCGCAGGCCCACAGGGCGGCGGCTCCGAGCAGGGCGGCGGACGCGATCAGACCGGCTCGGACCAGCTTGTCACGGTAGCTCAACCCGCACCTCCGTCGGGGTGGCGAAGCGCAGCCAGGCGATGGTGCGGCGCTCGCCCGGCCGCAGGCGCCCGGCTCCAGAGCGCTTGAGGCGGACCTCGCTCCGGTCCGCCGATCCAATCTGGTATACGGCCAACCCGTCCGCGGCGCTGGGGGCTTCGCCGTCCCACCGGATCCGGACCGGAGAGGGCCAGGCGGCCTCGGCCTCTCCCGCGTTGAGCAGATCGACCTCCACCAGCCCCGGCTCCGGGTGTCGGGAGACGGCGCGCAACTCGGCGCGGGGCGCCCGTCCCGTCATCACGGCCCGCAGCGTGGGCCAGGTCCAGTTCAAGCGGTCCCCCACCACGGGCAGCCGGTACCAAAGGACGCCGGCCAGCTCGGCCGGGCGATCCCGGGTCCAGCCGTGGATCAGTCCGGCCATGGCTTTGGGATCGCTGCGCACGGTGCGGACGGTGACGTCTGGAGACCAGGAGAGCAGAAGCCCTTCGGCGAGCACGCCCAGCGGCTTCCCACGGGCGTCGAAGACCACCTCGTAACCATAGGTGGGGAGCGCGGCCCGGAAGGGGCGGCGGAAGCGGGCTGCCTCCTCAGCCCAACCCTGGGCCGACCTGGGCTCGATGAGGGTCACCCTCTCGCCGGCCTTTTCCGGCAGCACCAGCGAGTGGAGCTGGAGCACGTAGCCGTCCGCTGCCTGGATCAGCTCGCGGAACGCCCGCCGCTGCCGTATCCAGGTCGGCAGCACGGTGATCGTGAGGGGAACCGGAGAAGCCGCCTTGCGCAGGGCGGGGAGGAGGTCGCGGTAGTCCTCGAGCTTCGACTCCGGGCAGTCGTAGTCGATCTGGACCTCGGAGAGGGAGATCCCCTGCCTTCGCGCCTCCGCGGCCACGTCCTGGACCACGTCCTGGAGGAGCCGGACGAGCCGGGGATCGTCCGCGAACCGCCCGGGGAAGGCGGTGGCGCGCACGGCGGCCCCCACCGGCCGGCCGGAGGCGCGCAGGGCTTCGCCGTCCAGGGGGACGCGGACGACCTGGGGCGCCGGTCCCCGCAGATCCGCCTCGGCCGCGAGGACGACCACGCCGGCGAAGTCCTTCGCCTGCCGCACCGACTCCTGCACAGCCGGCGTCCAGCTCCGCTGCCAGACGTACGCCTCCTGGCGCAGGGGGCCGGCGGCGCGGTGGGGGGCATCGCGGCAGGCGGCGAGGAGAAAAATCAGGAAGATGGAGAAACGCGCGAGCGGGAGCCTCATGGCGGAAGGATATCCGTTCGTTGGGACCCCCCTGCCCATCGGGATTCACTCCGCCAACGCCACCACCGCCCCGTAAACCCCCTCCACCACCATCCCCATGCGCCCGTAATCGAGCGTCTCGGGCGTGTCGTCCTCCGTATGGTAGTTGAGGTTCCGGTAGAACGCAGTATCCGTGATCATGACGGCCTGGTACCCGGCCGCCCAGTAGTTCCGGTGGTCGGAGAAATCGACCCCGGGCAGGGATGGAGGCGCGCTGATCGACTCGACCGGCAGCGGCGAGGCGCGCCGCATGGCCTTCTTCACCCGCCGCACGAGACCGCCCTGTCCGAGCTTGCCCACCACGGCGATGAAATTGCCCCGCGACGGGTAGAAGAGCTTGAGGAACGGCAGCGGAAACTGCTGGCTTCCGGGTGCGTCGCTGAAGTAGCCGATCATCTCCAGGCTGATCATCGCCCGCACTGGGATGCCCCGCTTTTTGAGGGACGCCGCGTGGACGGCACTCCCCATGGCGGGGCTCGCGAACCAGGGTGGCTCCTCCAGGGTATAGGCCACCAGCTCGACCCGGGTGGGAAGTTTGCTCTTTCCTAGCAGCCCCGCCAGCTCGATCAGCCCGGCGATGCCGCTCGCGTTGTCGTCTGCGCCCGGGAAAGGTCCGGCCGCATCGTAGTGGGCGCCGACGACGATCCGCTCGCGGGTCTCCGGCCCGAAGCGGGCGATGACGTTGCGGTAGACCGTTCCGTTCATCTCGAACGGCTGCTCCTCCATCTCCCCGCCCGCGTTCCGCAGCTCCCGGAAGATATAGGTGGCGGCGCGGTCCAGGTTCTCCGGGTGCGACTCGTCGCGGGGTGTGAATTCCTCACAGAGCTTCCGGACGTGGGTCTCCAGCCGCGCCGGTTCCATCGGGGCGATGCGGGCCCCCCCGGGCCGCGCCAGGAAGGCCGTCACGAGGAGGAGCGGTAGGAGGACGCCCACAGTCCACATACGAGGCCACATGCTAGAACGAGTCGAGTTGCAGCAGCCGCGGGGGCGCGCGCCTCCGTGCTACGCTTCTCCCACCTGTCCCGGGAGGGAGCATCGCATGAAGAAGGGTTGCCTTCTCTGGCTGCTGCAGCTTGCCGCGCTGGTGGGCCTCTACTACCTGGCGTTCCGCGACCGGTTCACGCCGCCGGCGGACTGGATCGGCGCCCTGGCGGGCGGGTTCTTCCTGCTGCTGGCGATCGGCGCCTTCCGCAACGTGGCCATCGCCCGCAGGAACCGCGCGCGGCTCGACCGGGCCCTGGCCGGGGTGCCGTTCGAGGACGGCCAGCAGGTTGCCGCCATCGGTCCCATCATGGCCCTGGGCGCGCCCATCGAGTCCCCCTTCAGCCGCACGCCGTGCGTCGTCTACTCCTACGACGTCTCCCACGAGAGCACGACGAGGACCTCGCGCGGGACCGAGACCAGCGCGGCCAAGGACTTTTCGGGGTTCGCCCTGACGCCCTGCGTCGTGAACGCTCCGGGCGGCAACGTCCGCATCCTCGGCTTTCCCACGCTCGAAGGCTTCGCGGAAGAGCCCCAGCGCGGAGACGAGGCGTTCACCAACGCGGAGAGTTATCTGCGCTCTACGCCCTTCGAGCGGATCGGCATCACCAAGATCTTCTCCCAGGTCAAGGACCTGCTCACCGACGAGGACGGCTACATCCGCAAGGACTGGCGCATGGCGGGCGAGGGCTTCCAACTGGACCCGGAAGAGCACACGCTCAACGAGCAGGTGGTCGAGGACGGCGAGACGGTCTGCGCCCTCGGGCGCTACTCGGCGGAGAAGGGAGGGCTCATCCCTGGCTTCAGCCAGGGCGGCGAGGGGCTGACGCTGATCCGCGGCGGGCGCGAGGAAGCCGAGAAGCGCCTCAAGGGGAACGCCCGGCAGTACGTGGCGGCCGGTATCGCCATCCTGCTGGCCTCGCACTTCTTCCTCTTCATGTTCCTCGTCCTCCGCGAGCCGTCCGTGCGCGCCGAGCGCGAGGAGGTCCAGGAGTCGGCGCTCCTGCAGGCCGCCCAGAACGGCGACGCGGCGGCCGTCGAGGCGCGGCTTGGCGAGGACACCGAGGCCGATGCTCGCGACTCCGAGAGCAACACCCCCCTGATGCTGACGCGCGACCCGGAGATCGCCCGCCGGCTGATCGCGGCCGGGGCCGACGTCAACGCCCGCAACCGGAGCGGCTCGACGCCGCTGATCGAGGCGGCGAAGAACGGCGCGACCGAGGTGGCCCGCCTGCTCGTCAGGACCGGAGCCGACCTCGAAGCCCGCGACACGCAATGGAACATGGCGCCGCTCGCCTGGGCCCTTCATTCCGAGCAGCCGGACGTGGCGCAGGTGCTGCGGAACGCGGGCGCGAAGGAGCCGGAGGGAGCCGCTCCCGAAGCGTCCGCGCAGTAGGATCCACTGCGAGGAGGTGCCATGATCCAGACGATCGACCAAGGAGCCGTGCGCGAGCTGCGGCTCGCCCGTCCGCCGGCCAACGCCCTCTCCCCCGAGCTGATGGTCGCCCTGCGCGAGGCCGTGGAGGCAGCTCCCGGCGAAGGGGCCCGGGCGCTGATCCTCTCCGGCGCTCCCGGCCGGTTCTCGGGCGGGCTCGACGTGCCTTACCTGATCAACCTCGACCGCCCGGCGATCGCCGACGCCTGGCGGGAGCTCTATCGAATGCTGCGTGCTCTTGCTGCCTCTCCCATCCCTATCGCGGCGGCCGTCACCGGTCACGCCCCGGCGGGCGGGACGGTGCTGGCGATCTTCTGTGACCGCCGGTTCATGGCCGAGGGGGATTTCAAGCTCGGCCTCAACGAGGTTCAGGTCGGCATTCCCCTGCCGCCGGTCATCTTCAAGGCCTGCCGCCGGCTGGTGGGACCGCGGGAGGCCGAGCGCCTGTCCGTGAGCGGCATCCTGATCTCTCCGGAGGAAGCCCGCCGCGCCGGGCTTTTGGACGAGCTGGTGCCACCAGACCGGCTGGTGGAGCGGGCCGTCGAGTGGTGCCAGGGGCTGCTCGCCCTGCCGCCCCGAGCCATGGCGGTCACCCGCCAGACCGCCCGCGCCGATCTCGTCGCCCTGTTCGACGAGATCGAAGCGGAGCTGGCCGGCCTGGTGGAGATGTGGTTCAGTGACGAGACCCAGACGGTGCTAAGAGGATTAGTGAAGAGGTTGACAGAGAGGAAGTCTTAGTTGAGTGCGTCTCAGGTGTTCATCGGCGGCTCTCTCTTTCTAAATCCGTTAGCAGTCGGCTAAGCAGCCGTTCTATCCAAGAGGTCAGCCGCAGATCGAGTACTGAAGTCAGTTCCGGGTAAGCGTCTTCAAGTCGGATGTCGAGGATATCAGGGGATCCGAGGGAAAGGACTCGGAAAACAAATGGATTGAATATATTATCCGAGACGAGAGCCATGATTCTCGTGGCAACCTGAATCTTTTCAGGGCGATTCTCGATCTCGATGCTATGCCAAGAATAGGTGCCCCTTTCCGGTTGATGATAATTGGAATCTCTCACAAAAGCATTACCCCGGACTGATTGATGGGAGATAGCCTTTGACAGCTGTAAGGAGTGAAACTGAGCTTCCAAGCGCTGATCGACCTCGTTTAAAATCCGTAGGGCGATACTGTCCAGTTCTTCCCTAGAAAGACTCTTGTAGGACGGAAGCAGCTTGGTGATTCGCTTTGCTGTGATCTCCGGCTTCGGCATCTCCGCGGTCATCAGGCTTTCCACCACGAGTTGCATCGTGTCAAGCCCGCGGTCCCGGAAAAACGAGATCACCGGCCTGAAATCCCCGAGATCCGCCGCGCGCAAGGATTCTAGATAGGCGAGGCGCTGATTCTCAAAGATCACCAGGGGAACCGACTGCGCCCGGTAAAAGAACGTGGAGGCCAGAGCGCGGGCCACGCGGCCGTTGCCGTCGGCGAAAGGATGGATCACGACTAGGGCGTAATGACAGTAGGAAGCCTGAAGGACCGGATGGGCCGCCTCGAACTCCGGTGTCCGCATTTGCTCCAGAAGACGGTACATCTCCTCGGGCACGCGATCGACTGGCGCATAGGCGTGGAAGGTGCCGTCCGTGAGGCGGACGTGGTTCGGGCGAGTCTTGTACTGTCCTTTCGGCAGGTCTTGCTCCTGCCAGCCGAGATTAGTGAGAACCCGGTAGGTTTTCTGGGGAGCGCAGAGCTTCTCGTGGAGAGCCCGGATCCACGCTTCCGAGATCGGGAGCTTGCGGGTGACGGCATCCAGGACCAGCTCGTAGGCCTCAAGTTGGGCCTCGAACAGCTCCCGTATGCCGGCTCCCCTCTCCTCGATCGCCTGCTCCCAGGCGAGGCTCTGGAGCGCGACCGTCATCGTGAACCCGCGATCCACGCTGTAGAGCCCCTCGATGGCTCCGGTGTCCAGCGCGGCGGCGCGAACGGCGACCTCGACGGCGGACTTCAAGGCCTCAGGAGTCGCGGACTGCCGCCTCTCGTTCAGATTCGCCGCGAAGCGATCCCAGAGATCGATGTCCGAGGGAGTCAGCTCTCCCCAGGCCGCGAAATCCGGGAAGCTCTGGTAGAGGGAGTCAGCCTGCTCGATCCCTGGTGAAGTCGTACGGGTGGCGTCGGCACTCACGGGACCATTATAAGAAGAATCCCCCGGCCGGCCACCGAGGACAGACCGAGGGGACCGAAAAGCTTACGCCCTCACCGGCCGCCTCTCGCCGGCCTCTGCCGCCGCGATCGGCTTGAAGAACGCCTTTCTCACCCCGGCGAGCAGGAGGAGCGCCAGACCGAAGGTCGCGACGATCGTGGCGCCTGTCGGCAGGTCGAGGACGAATGACAGGGCGACGCCGCCGGCCGAGACCAGAGCGCCCATGGTCCAGCCGATGGCGAGGCGCGGTCCCAGGCGCTCGGCGAAGAGCATCGCCGTCACCGAGGGGACGATCAGGAAGCAGAAGACCAGGAGCACGCCGGCGACGGCGACCGAGGAGGTCACCACGAAGCCGAACGAGACGTAGAAGAGGAAGTCCCAGAAGCGGACGTTCAGGCCGCGCCGCTCGGCCTCCTGCTCGTCCATCGAAATGAGCAGGAAGCGGTCGCGGAAAATGTAGTGAAACAGGCCGACCAGGGCGTAGAGGACGGCGGTTTTCGCCAGCTCGGGCCAGGTCACTGAGAGGATGTTGCCGACCAGCATCTCCTTCAGGTGCTCGGTCTCCTGTGTGGCCTTCGACATCACCAGGATGGCGACCGCCGCTGAGACCGCGTAGACGATGCCGATCACGGCCTCCTGCGGGATGCGGGTCTTCCAGTGGACGCGTGAGAAGGCGAAGATGGCGGCCCCCAGGAAGGTGAAGCCGAGCGAGAAGAGGTAGGCCATCGACGAATGGAGATCGTAGCCGGCAAGGTAGGCGACGGTCGTCCCCAGGGCAGCGATCTGAGCGAGCGAGAGGTCGACGAAGATGACCCCGCGCTCGACCACGTGCACACCGAGGTAGGCATGGATGCCGGTCAGGATCAGGCTCGCCACGAAGGCGGGCAGCAGCAGTTGGAAGATGCTCATCGCTTTCCCTTCAAGGCCGCGACCAGGGCGTCGACGTCCGTATCGAACAGCGTGAAGTAGTCCTTGATCGCCGGTGTGCCGCCGACCGAGGGATACAGGGTCACCACCGCCGCTCCGGTCTTGCCGGCGATGTAGTTGGGCGTCTTCTTGTCGAAGTAGGGCTCGACCAGGATCACCGGCACCTTCTGCGCCTGGATCAGGTTGATGATCTCGAGCGTGTGGCTGGGCGTCGGCGGGATGCCGGGCTTGGGCTCGATATGGCCGACGACGTTGAGCTTGAAGGCCTTGGCGAAGTTGGGCCAGGAGTTGTGGAAGGTGACGACCCTGGCGCCCGCGTAGGGGGCCATCTTCGCCCTCCACTCCGCCTGCTTCTGGGTCAGGCGGGCCTCGAAGGCGGCGAGGTTCCGCTGGTAGACGGCGCTACCGACCGGATCGAGCTGCGACAGGCGGGCAGCGATCGCGCGCGCGATCACCCGGCCGTTGTTGGGATCGGTCCAGTAGTGCGGGTTGCCGAACGGATGGACGTCGCCCATGGCGCGAGTGACCTGCGTCGTCGGCCGCTGCAGGATCTCGCAGCCGGCCGAGGCGTCCAGGTAACCGGGGTTTCCGGGGCGGATCTTGTTGTTGCGGCTCTGGTCGATCAGCGGCGGCAGGTAGCCGATCTCGAGCTCCAGCCCAGCGACGATCAGCAGGTCGGCGCGCGAGAGCTGGAGCACGAAGGACGGCTTGGCGTCCACGAAGTGGGGGTCCTGGTAGCCCTTGGCGAGGGCGAAGGTGTCCACGCGATCGCCGCCGACCGACTGGGCGATCGAGGCGAAGTCCTGGAGCGAGGTGACGACGCGGAGCTTGGCCTCGGCCGCGGAGCCGAAGCCCGCAAGCGCGGCGAAGGCCAGGACGAAGGGAAGGGCTCGTTTCATGGCATACCTCTATCTAGAACGGATGGGCGCCGTGGGCGCCGATCGCGAATTGGAGTTGGAGTAAGAGCTCGTTGGCGGTCTCGTCGGTCAGACTGTAGTGGCGGCGCCGGAGTTCGGCCCGGAGCTGCGAGAACTCGCTCGGCCAGAAGGTCAGGAGGGCGGCCTTGCCGGTGTCGCGCAGCGAGTCGTCGTCGGCGTGCTCGGCGGCCTCGAGACGGGCGCCCACGAACCAGCGCCTGGCGAGCTGGTAGTCGCCGGAGGCGTACCAGCCGATCGCCGTCTGGTCGCCTTCCGGCTGCTCGCGGCGGCTCCGGTACACCTCGCCGCGCAGCGTCGCTGAACGATAGAGGCCGGTCTGCAGCGGCTTCCAGCGGTAGGTCAGGTCCAGACCCTCGAGGCGGGTTTTCGCGTCCTCCGTCGTACCGTTGGGGCCGAAGCCATAGGAGAGGCCGAGGTCCAGGTTGGAGGCTTCGGTCAGGTCCGCGAAGACGCGGTAGTGGCCGTTGTAGGAGAGATCTCTGCGCCGCGGTGCCTCGAAGAGACCCTCGGCCTCGCCGCGGAAGACCTGCAGCGTCCCCTCGGTGAAGACGTTCCCCACCGGCAAGAGCCGGGCGACTGAGACGCCGGTGCCGATCCACCCCTCCTCGCCCAGTAGGTTCACGACCGGCAGCGGCTCGTCGGGCCAGGGCAGGACGTGCAGATGGAGGGTGTTGACCTTGCCGAAGGACGTGCGCATGCGGCCGACCTTGGCCAGGAGCTGCGCGGGAAGCGAAGTGAACGTCACGAAACCCTCCTCGACCTCGACGCCCTCCTCGCCGAAGGACAGGAAGAAGTCGGCGCGCGCGTAGGGGTCGATGATCGCCTGGAGCCCCAGCTCGGACTCGCGGAGCTCCGCGGCGGGGAGGTTCTCGGTATCGTTCCGGCCGCCGACCGCGAGGAAGTTGCCGATCAGCGAGATGGCGGGATTGAAGTAGTTCGAGCTCTGCGCCGGCCCGGCCGCGCTCGGCGCCGGAGCCTCGGCCGGCGGTACCGCGGCGACGGCGGGCTCGGACGGTGGGACTTCAGGCGCCGGCGGGGGCGTCACCTCCGCAGTCGTGGGGGCTGGGGCCTGCATCCCCTCCAATTCGGCCAGGCGCTTCTCCAGGGCGGAGATCCGCTCCTCGTAGGCCCTCTTCATTTCCTCGATCTCCTGGCGCAGCGCGGTCACGGAGTCGTCCGGTGCCGCCTGCGCCCGGGCCAGGGGAGGAGTGAGCAGGCAGCAGGCCGCCCACGTCCCCGCAATCCAAAGACGGGCTCGCAAGGCCCGAGAATCGGTCGTCATGGGTTTTCCTCTCCCCAGAGCCTCTCCAGCGCTCCATGCGCCGGAGAACTGCTTTGCGCAGGCCCGCTCCAATACGGATGGCGGGGCGGGCTGCTACGCGGACGGAGAGGAGAGGGCTGGAGGGGCCCGGGCCGGGCCGAGGAGGGGGATCTCCCTGGACGGGACCCGCTGCGCCAGGACAGCGACCTCGCCGTCCTGGGCGGGCAGCGGCAGCGCGGCCGGCAGGCGGCCCAGGGTGGTCCCGGTCTGGATCTGCAGCAGGCAGGCCGGGCAGGCGGGATGGACCTTGAACTCCGCGTCCTCGAAATGCGTGGGAGCGCCGGGGTGGACCGCGCTCTCGGCGATCTCCACCTTGACGAACGCTCCCGTCTGCTCCACCGCCAGGTCGTGCGGGGCCGCCATGCCGAACGCCAGCGCGAGGCAGGCCAGGAAAGCGACGACCGTGCGCCGCCAGGCGGCAAGGGCGGAGAGGTTGCGGCAGCTCATCATCGGCGTGTCCTTCGACACTTCTCGATGGTATCAGAGGACACCACCTCGTGAAGCAGGAACAAGCGGACGGGGCCGGGGGATTCCGGGGGGCGCTCCGGAGGGCAGGAAGCGCCCTTCCTTCCCGGCCTCCCACTACAGGGAGGGCACCCGCCGCCCTCCGGGGGCAGTCCTCAAAGTTTCAAAGGGCAGTGACTGCCCTCCAGGGGCAAGCCGCCTCTGCCTGCAGGGCGCTCGGTGCCCTCCAGGGTCGGGAAGCCCATGACCGGAGGGCGGTCAGCGCCCTTCAGGGGCGGGGAGCCGGCGACCGGAGGGCGCTCGGAGCCCTGCAGGGTCGGAAGGCCGGGGATCAGAGGGCGCTCGGCGCCCTCTGAGGGCAGACGAGAGAGAAGGTGCAGCGAAGGGCGCATTCCGGTTTCCGGCACGCGAGATGCAGGGTCTTGCTGTGACTGGAAGTGTGTCATGCAATCTACAACTCCACCGGGAGAGGAGGGAGTTCCCGTTGCTCGCTCCGTGCTAGGCTGCTCGCTGAAGCGGCGCGGAGCGGACACGTCCCTTCCAAGGAGGAGCCCACGATGAAACGAAGCATCTTCTTGTTCCTGCTTGTGTGTGCCATGGCCTTCGCGCTTACCGTTCCCGCGAAGCCCGAGGTCTACGGGCAGACTGGGTGCGACCTGCTGCCGAGCCTTGACACCGCCCAGAGCTGCTGCAGCGGCGCGGATCGGCGGCGCTGCTCCGAAGCGTGCGGTGGCAGGGTTTACTGCGATATCGGCGCTTGCTTCTGCGCCTGCCCGGTACCCTAAAATCCTTGGTGCTTCTTGAGCGGTCTTAGCGCTGCAGAGAGCGCTCCGGAGGCCTCTCGTGGCGCTCCGGAGCCCCTGCCGAGAACTCCTCTCGCCGCAACGCGTACAGGATGGCGCCCTCTTCAGTCCCTTCGCCAACAAAATGAAAGCTGCACTTCTCGAGCACCCGGATCGAAGGGGTCAGATCCGGCAGCGTGTGGGCGATGACGCGCGAGACGTGCGGATGCGAGAACGCCCATCCGAGAAGAGCGTGGACCGCCTCGGGCGCATAGCCTTGCCGTTGGTGCTCTGCGAGGATCGAGTAGCCGACCTCGACGGTTCCGTCCGCCGTTGGCAAACCCTTGAAGCCTCCGTTGCCGATCGGTAATGGATTCTGATCCGAGCGTTGGAGCAGGAAATACCACAGTCCCCAGCCGACGCTGCCGGGATAGGCCGCGAGGAAGTCCGCGTACCACTTCATGGAGTCCTGATCATTGAGCGGCGGCGGCCAGGCGCTGGGCGGATCGCAGCGGAGGAGATGCCAGAGATGCTCCGGGTCTTCGCTCTCCGCGTGCGCCAACTCGGCGGTGGCCGGGACCAGGATCAGGCGCTGGGTGGTGAGGGGTGTCATGGACCTTGGAAGAAGCTGTTCCACCAATTATACCGGGGAGCATCCCGGCGGGGACGGAATCGGGCGCGCTCCTGCACGGCCCGCAGGAGTTCACGGATTTCATCCTCCGGCGCCTGGGAGAGGCAAGCCCATTCCCAGAGGATCTCAGGAGTCTGCGTCGTGGCGATCAGAGGGGCGGCCCGGCTGAGGAGGCTGAGTGCCTTTCGATCATCGGTGACCACCGCTCCTCCTCGAACGACCGCCAAGGCGCAGACGGACGCCTCGCCGTCGTCTAGGTCCGCCGCGAATCGGACGAATTGGGTCATCTCTTCCTCGGTAGCGATGTCCAGGATGGCCAGGCTCTCCAAATTTTCCAGCTCCGAACGGGGGATGAGCTCCCGCTCTAAAGGAGGAGGTCCGGCACTCCGCACAAGGGTGAGGACTTCCTTTGTAGCGACGAGACTCGAGGTGGCAAACTCATAAGGGAGACGTTGCAGGATTTCTTCGATGCGCCCGGTGGCAAACAGATTGATGAGGCAGCAGGCGTCCAGCAGGAGCAGCGAGCCCTCCGTGAGACCTCTAGACATGGGCGATCTGTCATCGGCCCGCTGAACGTAGGAGCGGCGCTCCGAGATCGATCGACTCTCCCTCATCGCTCCCGTTGGCTGCAGCCAGCTCGAGTCGTTGGATTCTCTCCCGGGCTCCCACGCGATCCGTGCGCAGGAAACGAGCGAGCTGACCTTCGCTGAGCTGCTCCCGCTGCCAAGCTTCGATCGCCAACGCGATATAGCGAGGAGAGAGGGATTCGTTGTCGGCATGGATGGGCTCGAGCCCCAGAAGTTTCTGAGCCTCCCGAACACGGAAATGCTCCTGCCGGAGGCGGTCCCAGGAACCCGCTGGGATCAGCCGCAGCTCTTCGAGCCTTCGAATCATCGCCTCCACGGATACGGCGTAGAAGTGGGCGAGCCGGCAAAGGTCTCCAAAAGTTACACCCTGGGATCTCTCCCTGTCCGTTTCCAGGTAGCGCCGCCTCAGGCCCGAAGCAGGCATTAGGAGTGCTCTGGCAAAGGCCTCGGCGAACCGCTCTCCAGCGGGCCGGCGCTCGTAGCGATCTTCGAGAGTGATCTCCGGACGGTATCGGGCGGTGAGGAAATGTCCATACTCGTGCGCCAGGCTCGTCCGCCGTCGCTCCGGGGGGTGATGGAGGTTGACGGCGATGCAACCTCCCAGCGGCTCGGTGAAGGCGAACATGCCTGCCACCTTTGAGGGCAGCACGAGTTGAAAGATTCGGAGGCCGACATCCGCTTCCAAGACTTCCCGCAGGTTGACGAGCGGACCTTCGCCCAGATCGAGTCGGCTGCGCTCGGTGGCTGCCACGTCCTCCGCCGCCAGTTCGGGATCCGTTCCCTGAATCTCGTACTCTGGCGGGTAACGCCGTCGCAGAGGCGCCTGACACATCTCTTCCAGGCGACCATAATCCTCACAAAGGAGTTGGAACTCCTCAATATACTGAGGGAGGTCGGAACCGAGAGAGGCGGGCAATGGCATGGTCTCTCGGAGTTGTACGGCGAACCCTTCTGGAGGAGCACCCCGCTGGAGGAACTCCGAAACACTCCGACCCAAGAGGGAGGCAAGCTCGATGAGCTCCTGCGGCCTCAGGCGCCGCTCTCCTTTTTCAATTGCAACGATGGTGGTCCGGGCCATCTTCAGACGGTCGGCCAATTGCTGTTGCGTCCATCCGCGGGCCTCGCGGGCCTCACGGAGACGAGCTGCCAAGACTCGCGGCTCTATAGTGTCGAGCGGATTTTCACCCATGGCGCCTCCTCGTCAAGCACTCAAACGAATCTCAGAACTCCAGTTTGCCAGGTGGGTTGGGAAACACTGCCACTCCCTGCAGTAGTCCTGATATAAGGATAGGAGTTGCTGTCGGGTTACACCTCCCTTAATTGATCCGAGCCACTCGCGTACGGTCTCACGCACCTCTGATAGCTCAGGATATTCGATAGTGAGATCCTGCCAAGGGGTTGAAGAGGAGACAGCCCTCTTCAACCTATCAATTTGGGTCAGCATGTCAAGCAAAGGTGCAAACTTCGGTGCTGGAATTGCATCGAGGTTTCCCAGAACGTCATACCTATATCGCCCAGGGTTTAGGTCTTCCGTATAGCCGGAACAAAACAGTGCTTGGCGCCTGAGAAGACAGGAGGTACAAACACCGCACTGCTCCGCCCCAGCTAGGCGGGGCGGGAAGCCGTCGCATGATACAGACTGGATAGCAAGGTTTGCGAAGGAAGACGAGCGTAGGCGGGCACACATCTCCCCTTTCGTCGAGAAGAGATAGGGGAGGCGAAGGTGGATCTCGCGACCGAGTAAAGAGTACAGGAAGCGTTCAATCTTCCGCAGAGCAATCGGGTGAGTGGCTCGAGAACTCTGTGCTCCAAGCTGAGCCTCTGACACTGGGAGGTTGATCGAACCTATGCCATTCTCATGAATAAAGAGCTCGCTGGAGCCTGCCATCAGTGCAGCGACGGAGCCCAGCACATTGAAGAGAAACGCTCGTCCACGTTGGCTCCGCTCATTCAGGTTGTAGTTCCGGCGATGTTGGTGGAGTCGAATGGGAAAAACCAACGGTAACAACCGAGTGGTCGTGCGGTTGTAGAGCGCTCGCAATAGCTCTCTCTGTTTTCTGAGGAGACGCGAGTTCGTTGAGCAGGTAAGGGCAACAACAGTCTTGAGCCTGCCTTCGGCAAGTTGAAGAGCGAGGCCTGCAAGAGAATCCAATCCCCCGGAGAACAGCGCAGCTGCAGCAGGAGATTCTGGTGGGAAAAGGATAGACTGAATTACGGGCTGGCGTCTCCGCTGGCCGTGTGGATAGAAGTTGAACTCCCAATGGTCTTCAGTAAGGAAGCCGAGCGCTTCCGTGAGTAGACGGACGACCTCAGGTTGATTCCACCTCTCAGGGTCGGATACTGGAAGCTGGATTTCAAACTTCCGCTGCCAAGACCGGCCGCTGTTCTCCTCGCCAATCTGGTGGCGTCGAATGAACCGATCCGCGGCATAGACAATCAAAGCCAGATCGACGAGGTCTTCGAGAATGGCGGGGAGTTCGTGGCCGAACGTTATCGTGAACCGTTCCTTTTGAGCAATGTATCTTCTGTGCTGGACAGTGCTGTTATGTGCTCCAAAGATGTAAAGATATCCTTTGTCCTCAGCGCGGACCACCCAGTGAGGCGTTTCGGTCGCCATTGCTAATCCTTAACAGGAGTGTCAAGAAGTTCCGCCGTGGTACGCCGTTGTCGCCTTGATCTCGGAGCCCGCAACTTCGAAGCCGTTGGATTGGACATTAAGCGGTGCGCGATCTCGGTAAGTTGAGGCTCAAGGGACGCCCAGACTCTGCTCTCGAACTCTCGAGCTTCTTGGATGGTGGCGAAGCGCTTTCGCGGGCCAATCAGGCGGCCAGTAGTCTTGGAAAAGAAGTGATGCTGTACAAGAGACTGGAGGTGCTCTCTGGCAAGGGACAACGACGCCGGAAGTGCCCGTCCAGCTTCAACCCGTGCAAGGTTCCTCTGGGCGGCGCGCGCCAGCAGTTTTACTGACCGCTGCTGCCCGAACCTTTGCTCGATATCTCGGCTCATCTCTGCCAAGGTCCTTGCGCCGTCCCCCTCTGATTGAGCCTGCAGATACGCAGCGAGCAGAGGCTCAAAGCCAGGGATACCTCCGGCCTCACGAAGTTCTGCGGCAAGAGTCTTTACGAGGGATTCCGCAACAACCTCTGGCGGATGTCCTCCCTTCATTAGATGGTAGGCCGAGCGCCAAGGGTTGGTGAGACCACGTGCCACGATGTCGAGATCCGGCATGTTCCTTCTCCTCGGCTGAAGTATGGAACAAGGGACATGACAATGTCAAGTGTCTGACCGAAGGCGGCAGCCATAATGTCAGAATCGTCAGCCCCTGGCGAGGTCAGCCCCTGGCGAGAGCGGTTCGGCACGCGAGATGCAGTCTCTTCCTGTGACTGGAGGTGTGCCATGCAATCCACAACCGCCATTGATTTCGAGACGCTTCGAAAGGAGATGGTCGATCGCCAGATCGCCCGGCGGGGGGTGCGGGACCGGCGGGTGCTGGAGGCGATGCGGAAGGTGCCGCGGGAGGTCTTCGTGCCGGAGAACCTCGCGGAGTTCGCCTATGACGACACGCCGCTCCCCATCGGCGAGGGGCAGACGATCTCCCAGCCCTACGTGGTGGCGCTGATGGCCGAGGCGCTGGAGCTCGGGCCCGGGGACAAGGTGCTGGAGATCGGCGCCGGGTCCGGGTACGCGGCGGCGGTCCTCTCCCGCATGGCCCGCGAGGTCTATGCCATCGAGCGGCACGAGTCGCTCGCCCGGCAAGCGCGGGAGCGGATGCGGCGGCTGGGCTACTCGAACGTCCACATCGTCCAGGGGGACGGTACGCTCGGCTGGCCCGAGCACGCGCCGTACGACGCCATCGCGGTGGCGGCCGGCGGGCCGGAGGTCCCCCAGGCGCTGCTCGACCAGCTCGCCGACGGCGGCCGGCTGGTGATCCCCATCGGGCCGGACCCGCGCACCCAGAGCCTCGTGCGGGTGCGCCACCGGACCAACGGCGGGTATGTCCGCGAGGACCTGGGCGCCGTGCGCTTCGTGCCGCTCATTGGCGCCCAGGGCTGGCAGGAGGAGGGCGGGGCCATCAAGGCCCCTCCTCAAGCGCCGGTGGTGGGCGTGGGTGGTCCGCCAGGGGAGCCGGTGACGGAGAGTCCCGCGGCCTCGGTGGGCCGGCCGGAGCACGAGAGGGCGGCGGAGGTGGCCGCAGGCGTGACGCCCATCACCAGTGCCCTCTCTCTGCGGGGATTACCGACCGAGGTCGTGCTGACCCATCACCGGCCGGCGGGCCCGGTCCAGCAGGTCGCCCGGCTGGTCCGCGAGGAGTGCGAGCCGTTCGACGACCTGGAGACGGCGGAGCTGGATGCTCTGCTCGAGCGGATCGGCGACAGCCGGGTGGTGCTGATGGGGGAGGCGACCCACGGCACGTCGGAATTCTATCGCTTCCGCGCCCGTCTCACCCGCGAGCTGGTGCTCCGAAAAGGCTTCAACGTCGTGGCCGTGGAGGCGGATTGGCCGGACGCGGCCCGGATCGACCGCTACATCCGTGGCCGGGAGACGCCTCGCGCCGAGGAGCCCACGTTCTCGCGGTTCCCCACCTGGATGTGGCGCAACCGCGAGGTGCGCGACTTCGTCCACTGGCTCCACGAGCACAACCAGGGGGTGCGGGAGCCCGAGCGGCAGGTGAGCTTCCACGGGCTCGACATCTACAGCCTGTACACGTCGATCGCCTCGGTGATCCGGTATCTCCAGAGCGTCGATCCCGAAGCGGCCCGGGTGGCGCGGCTCCGCTACGGCTGCCTGACGCCTTGGGAGCGGGACCCGGCCCTCTACGGCCGGGCGGCGCTGACCCGCCGGTTCGCCGTCTGCGAGGCCGAGGTGCTGACCACCTTGCGGGAGATGCTGGAGAAGCGGATGGAGTACGCGGCCGGGGACGGCGAGCGCTTCCTCGACGCGGTGCAGAACGCGCGCATCGTGGCCAACGCCGAGCGCTACTACCGGGCCATGTACTACGGCTCGGCTGAGTCGTGGAACCTGCGCGACCGCCACATGTTCGACACCCTGCTGATGGTGCTCGGCTTCCGCGGCCCGGAGGCGAAGGCGGTGGTGTGGGAGCACAACTCGCACGTGGGCAACGCGGCGGCGACGGAGATGGGGGCGCGCGGAGAGCTGAACGTGGGGCAACTCGCCCGCGAGCACTTCGGGGACGACGCCTACGTGGTGGGCTTCGGCACCGACTACGGTACGGTGGCGGCGGCCACGGACTGGGACGGCGAGATGGAGATCAAGCGCGTGCGGCCCTCGCATCCCGAGAGCTACGAGCGCGTCGCCCACGAGTCGGGCGTGCCGGCCTTCCTGCTCCACCTGCGCGATCCGCGGCGGACCGAGGTGCGCGAGGAGCTGGAGGCGCCCCGGCTGGAGCGGGCGATCGGCGTCATCTATCGGCCGGAGACGGAGCTGCTGAGCCACTACTTCCAGGCGGTGCTCCCCTGGCAGTTCGACGAGTACGTCTGGTTCGACGAGACCCGGGCGGTGACGCCGCTCGGCTACGAAGAGGTCCGGGGCATGCCGGAGACGTACCCCTTCGGGCTGTGAGATGGCCGCGCTGGAGGAGATCCCCTGGGTGCTCGACCGGCTCCAGTGGATGCGGGAGCGGGGGATCTGGCCGAACGGCCGGCGCTACCTGTGGACGGACGGCTTCGGAGTGGTGCTCCTCGTCTCGCTCTACCGCCGGCTCGGGGAGGAGCGGTTCCTGGCGGAGGCGGAGCAGGTAGTGGCCGAGGTGGAGCGCATCCTCGGCCGCAGGCGGGGCATCCGCATCGGCGAGGCCGCGGACCGG
Source organism: Thermoanaerobaculia bacterium (assembly GCA_036399915.1). Taxonomy (GTDB): domain Bacteria; phylum Acidobacteriota; class Thermoanaerobaculia; order Multivoradales; family UBA5704; genus DATARR01. The sequence goes on along the minus strand of DASWME010000214.1, from coordinate 5,291 downwards.
GACGGCCAGTACTTCCATTACCTGACGATCTGGATGTACGCCCTCCACCGGCTCGGGCAGGTCAAGCCCGAGTACCGCCGGCGGGGGATCGACCTCGTGAAGCAGGTCCATCGGGCGTTCGTGATCCCGGGCCGCGGCGTCTGGTGGAAGATGGAGGAGGACCTCTCCGGCCCTATCCCGGCTACGGCTTGGGCGCGCTGGACGCCTTCGAGGGCTACGTCGTCTACCGGCTGCTGGACCCCGAAGGCCTACGCGCCGAGATCGATCAGATGAGGGAGATCGTGGAGAGGACCTGGCGGGACCTGGTCATCACCCAGGACCTGGGGCTGGGGATGATGCTGTGGATGACCCGCTTCGCCGAGGGGGAGGAGTGGGCGCGGGAGCAGCAGGAGCGGGGCCTCGCCGTCCTCGACCGGATGTGGATCGATCCGCCCGGCTACTTCTGCCGCCAGCCGGGCCATCCGCACGTCAAGTTCGCCTTCACCAACTACGGCGTCTCGCTGGGCCTCCAGGCAGTAGGGGCCTGGGAGGACCGGGTCCACAAGCTGAACGTCTTTTTCGACACCTACCGCTCGGGCGACGAGTACGACACCGAGGCGATCACCCACGTGATGGGATGCACGTCGCATTTTCCGGGGGAGTTTCTGGGATAGGTTTGGCCCACCCGCCCGGTCATCAATGCCGGCCAGGGGTTTCGAATATGATCATGGAATTGGGCGCGCGTCCGCCGCGGACAGGGCGGAGCCGAGGGACTGAAAGGAGCGTGCGTCATGGGCCTGATCCAGGAGTTCCGGGAGTTCGCCGCCAAGGGCAACGTCGTCGACCTCGCGGTGGGCGTCATCATCGGAGGCGCCTTCGGCAAGGTCATCTCTTCGCTGGTTGATGACATCCTCATGCCTCCCATCGGCCTGCTGCTGGGGGGCGTCGACTTCAACAATTTGTTCATCAACCTGGGACCAAAGGAGTATGCGACCCTGGCCCAGGCAAAGGCGGCCGGGGCGCCTACGCTCAATTACGGTACCTTCCTACAGGCGATCGTCAACTTCCTGATCATCGCCTGGGCCGTCTTCCTCTTCGTGCAGGCGTTCAACCGCCTCCGCCGTCGCCAGGAGGAGGCTCCGGCCGCGGCGCCGGCTCCCGGCGAGGAGGTCATCCTTCTGCGCGAGATTCGAGACGCGCTGCGGAAGTAGGCGCGGGCGCCCGCGGTGCCGGTCCGACGCGGGTCCAGGATAGACTTCGCGCGTTCAACGGATACGGAGCCCGCCATGAAACGACTGTCTATCCTCTTCGCCCTGCTCCTCCTCCCCATTCCTGCCGTGGCCGACGAGGCCTCGCGCCTCCACGACCTCTTCAAACGAGAGTGGGAATTCCGCCTCAAGGAAGACCCACTCCTCGCTACGTCCGTGGGACGGCACGAGTATGACGACCGGCTGCCGTCGATGACCTTCGCCGACCTGGAGCGGCGGGCCGCCGCCACCAAGGCGTTCCTCGGCGAGCTGAAGGCGATCGACCGCTCGAAGCTGTCCTCCGAGGACCAGGTCAACTACGGCATCTTCCAGCGCCAGCTCGAGAACCGGCTGGCCGACTTCGAGTTGGGCGACTACCAGATGCCGTTCAACGCCGACTCGGGCTTCCACACCGGTTTCGCCCGGCTGCCCGAGGAGGTGCCCCTCGCCACGGTCAAGGACTACGAGAACTACATCAGCCGGCTGCGCGCCTGGCCCCGTTTTGTCCAGGAGGAGATCGAGCTGATGCGGATGGGCATCAAGCGGGGGATGACCGTGCCCAGGGCCACGCTCGCCGGCTACGAGGGGACAATCTCGGCGCACGTGGTGGAGGATCCTGCGAAGAGCGTCTTCTGGGCACCGTTCGAGGAGTTCCCGGCCCTGCTGCCGGAGAAGGAGCGCGAGCGCCTGCGCCGGGAGGGCCGCTCGGCCGTCGTGGACGGAGCGGTGGCCGGCTACCGGCAGTTCCTGGCGTTCTACGGCAAGGAGTACCTGCCGAAGGCCCGCGCCACGCTCGCGGCCACCGAGCTGCCGAACGGCCGCGCCTACTACGCCCAGCAGATCCGTCAGTTCACCACCCTGGAGATGACACCCGAGGAGATCCACAAGGTCGGCCTCGCCGAGGTCGAGCGCATCGGCAAGGAGATGCAGGCGGTGATCCAGCGGGTGGGCTTCCAGGGGGACTTCGCGGCCTTCCTCCAGTTCCTGCGCACCGATCCGCGGTTCTACGTGAAGACGCCCGAGGACCTGCTGGAGCGGGCGGCCTGGATCGCCAAGCGGATCGACGGCAAGCTGCCGTCGGAGTTCAAGACGCTGCCCAGGCTGCCGTACACGGTGCAGCCGGTGCCGCCGGAGCTGGCGCCCAAGTACACCGCCGGCCGCTACGTGGAGGCGCCGCAAGGGAGCATCCAGCCGGGCATCTACTGGGTCAACACCTACAAGCTGGAAAGCCGGCCGCTCTATAACCTGGAGGCGCTCACCCTGCACGAGGCGGTGCCGGGCCACCACCTGCAGATCGCCCGCAGCCGGGAGCTGGAGGACCTGCCGGACTTCCGGCGCTTCTCCTATATCTCGGCCTTCGGCGAGGGCTGGGGGCTTTACTCGGAGTGGCTGGGCAAGGAGATGGGCTTCTACACCGATCCCTACAGCGACTTCGGACGGCTGACCTACGAGATGTGGCGGGCCTGCCGCCTGGTGGTGGACACCGGGCTCCACGCCATGGGCTGGACGCGGCAGCAGGCCATCGACTACATGGCCACGCGCACGGCGCTGCCGCTCCACGAGGTGGAGACCGAGGTGGACCGCTACATCTCCTGGCCGGGCCAGGCCCTCGCCTACAAGCTCGGGGAGCTGAAGATCAAGGAGCTGCGCCGGCGGGCCGAAAAGGAGCTGGGGGACCGCTTCGACGTGCGCGAATTCCATGACACGGTGCTCGGCAGCGGCGCGGTGCCGCTCGATGTCCTGGAGCAGAACGTCGGCCGTTGGATCGGGGAGCAGCGGCGGAGCGCCCCGGCCGCGGCCCGTTGACGCCGATGCCCCGCGCCGCCAAGGCTGCCGCGAAGGGGTGCGTCTTCTGCGACATCGTCCGTGGTAGGACCGAGGCGGCCGTGGTGTTCGAGGACAATGCCTCGGTCGCCTTCCTCGATCATCGGCCGCTCCTGCCGGGGCACTGCCTCCTGGTGCCGAAGGAGCATGCCGAGACGCTCCCCGATCTGCCGGCGGACCTCGCCGGGCCGCTCTTCCAGAACGCGCAGCTCCTCTGCCGGGCGGTGGAGCGGGGCCTCGCGGCCGAGGGCTCGTTCATGGCGGTCAACAACAGGATCAGCCAGAGCGTGCCGCACCTGCACGTACATATCGTCCCCCGCTGGAAGGGGGACGGCCTGTTCTCGGTCAAGCTGCTCTGGAAGCGCTCGCCCTATCGGGACGAGGCGGCGCGTAGGATGGTGCAGGAGAAGATCCGGCGGGCGGTGGAGGAGGTGCGGAAAGAGTGAGCCGCTGGCACCGCTGGGTCGACCACACCTCGGAGGTCCAGCTCCAGGTGGGAGCGGAATCGCTGGGCGGCCTGGCCGCCGAGGCGGGGCGGGCATTGGGATTGCTCCTGTTACGGGGAGCGGCGGCCGAGCCGTCCGGGCCGCCCCGGACGCTGGAGGTCGAGTCGGCGGACCGCGAGGCCCTGCTGGTGGACTGGTTGAACGAGATCCTCTTCGTGGCCGAGACGGAGAGTTGGGTGCCACTGGAGTTCGAGGTCCAGGTGGCCTCGCCGACCACGTTGCGGGCTGCCGCCCGGGGAGTGACGGTGGAGGAGCCGCCGGTCCACGTCAAGGCGGCGACCTTTCACGGCCTGCGGGTGGCGGAAGGAGAGGACGGTCTACACGCGGAGGTGATCTTCGACGTATGAAGCCAGCGACGCAGACTCCGGCCAAGGTGGTCCCGTCCTATCCCTCGGTCCGCCTGGATCCCAACCTGGTCGAGATCCCGGCCTCGGCGCGGCCGGACATGCGGGTGCCCGCCCGCGTGTGGGCCGACCAGGAGCTGTGGCAGCAGATCTCGCGCGACCGCACGCTGCTGCAGCTCGTCAACGTGGCGACCCTCCCCGGCATCACCGGGACCGCCCAGGCCATGCCCGACGCCCACGAGGGCTACGGCTTCCCGGTGGGCGGCGTCGCCGCCTTCCGCGCCGGTGACGGCGTCATCTCGCCCGGCGGCGTGGGCTACGACATCAACTGCGGGGTGCGGCTCCTCGCCTCCGAGGTCGAAGCGGCCGAGCTGGGCCACGGCCGGATCGAGGGGATCGTCCAAGATCTCTCCCGCTCCATCCCCTCGGGCACGGGCAAGGGGAGCCACCTCCAATTTGTGGGAGAAGAGCTGGAGCGCGTCCTGGAAGAGGGGTGCTCCTACCTGGCCGAGCGCGGCTTGGCGGTGCCCGAAGACCTGGACGCCATCGAAGCCCGCGGATCGCTCCCCTGGGCCGACCCCGGCGGCGTCTCGGAGCGGGCGCGCCAGCGAGGCGGCGGCCAGCTCGGCTCCATCGGCTCGGGGAACCACTTCGTCGAGATCCAGCGGGTGGACAAGGTGTTCGACCTCCACGCCGCGGGGGTCCTGGGGCTGCGCGCCGGGCAGTTGGTCATTCTGATCCACACCGGCTCCCGGGGCCTGGGCCACCAGGTCTGCACAGACTGGGTGCGCTCCATGGACGCCGTGATGACCCGCCACGGCATCACCCTCCCGGACCGCGAGCTGGCCTGCGCGCCCTTCGAGTCGCCTGAGGGCAAGAAGTACTTCGGAGCGATGTGCGCGGCAGCCAACTTCGCTTTCTCGAACCGGCAGGCCATCACCTACTCGGCCCGCCAGGTCTTCCGGCGCGCCCTGAAGGAGGATGGCGACCTGCGGGTGGTCTACGACGTGGCCCACAACATGGCGAAGCTGGAGCGGCACGGCAAGGAGGACCTGCTGGTCCACCGCAAGGGGGCAACCCGAGCCTTCGGACCCTCGCATCCGGAGACGCCGAAGGCCTACAAGGAGGTGGGCCAGCCGGTCTTCATCCCCGGCAGCATGGGCACGGCCTCCTGGGTGCTGGTGGGCACGGACTTGGGGCTAAGCCTCTCCTTCGGCAGCACCTGCCACGGCGCCGGCCGGGCCATGAGCCGCACGGCGGCGAAGAAGGTGCAGAAGGGGCACGAGGTGAGAAAGGCCCTGGAGGACAAAGGAATCGTCGTCCGCTGCACCTCGGCCGGCGAGCTGGCCGAGGAAGCTCCGCACGCCTACAAGGACGTGGACCGCGTGGTG
>DASWME010000213.1:0-2294 GCA_036399915.1 Thermoanaerobaculia bacterium | reverse complement strand
ATGTATAACCAGGATCTCTTCGACGCCACGCGCATCGCCCGCCTGCGCGGCCATTTCGCCAACCTGCTGGAGGCGGCGCTCGGCGATCCGGACCGCGGGACCTCCAGCCTGCCGCTCCTCGGCGAGGCGGAGCGCCACCAGGTGCTCCGGGAGTGGAGCGACAGCCGGACCGGCCGCCCCGCGGGCATCTGCGTCCACGAGCTGTTCGCCGATCAGGCGGCGCGGACGCCCGGCGCGGTGGCCGCCGTCTGCGGCGGGGAGGAGCTGACCTACCGCGAGCTCCTCGACCGCTCGCGCCGGTGGGCGGCGGAGCTGGCCGGGCGCGGCGTCGGCCCGGAGTCGGTGGTAGCGATCCTGTCTCCCCGCGGTCTGCCGTTCCTCACCGCGGTACTGGCGGTCTTCCAGGCGGGCGGGGTCTACCTCCCCCTCGACCCCCATCAGCCGCCGGCGCGCGCGCTGAGCGTGCTGCGCCAGAGCGGGGCGCGCTGGCTGCTGTCGGGCGGCGGCCTGGGACCGCGGCTGCTGGTGGGCGCGGACGATCCTCTTGAGCTGGATCTCCTGGAGCTGGAGGATTTCGCCCGCCTGGAGGACGGAGGGGCCCCGCCAGCCCGGCGGTCACCGGCAGGGCTCGAGCACCTCGCCTACGTGATTTTCACCTCGGGCTCGACCGGCCTGCCCAAGGGGGCCATGGTCCACCACCGCGGCCTGCTCAACCACCTGCTGGCCAAGATCGGAGACCTCGGCATCACTGCCGCCGACACAGTGGCTCAGAACGCGTCGCAGAGCTTCGACATCTCGGTCTGGCAGATGCTCTCCCCCCTGGTAGTCGGAGGGCGGGTGGCGATCTACCCGGACGCAGTGGCCCACGACCCGGCGGGCCTGCTGGCCGCGGTCGAGCACGACGGCGTCACCGTGCTGGAGGTGGTCCCCTCGATGCTGGTGGCCCTGCTGGAAGGCGACGGGGTGAACGCCGGGCGGCTGCGCTGGCTCGTCCCCACCGGCGAGGCGCTGCCCCCCGAGCTGGCCCGGCGCTGGCTCGCCCGCCATCCGGGGATCCCGCTGCTCAACGCCTACGGACCGACCGAGTGCTCCGACGACGTCAGCCACGGTCCGGTGCGCGAGGCTCCGCCGCTGGCCGCGGCGAGCGTTCCGATCGGCCGGCCCGTGGTCAACACCGGCCTCTATGTGGTCGACGGCGACCTCCGCCCGCAGCCCCTGGGCGTGCCGGGCGAGCTCTGCGTTGGCGGAGAAGGCGTGGGAAGAGGCTATCTCGGCGAGCCGGGCAAGACCGCGCAGGCCTTCGTGCCCGACCCGTTCGGCGGCGCGCCCGGCGCGCGGCTCTACCACACCGGCGACCTCGCGCGCTGGCTGCCGTCCGGCGAGATCGAGTTCCTCGGCCGCATCGACCACCAGATCAAGGTCCGCGGCTTCCGCATCGAGCTTGGCGAGATCGAGGCCGCCCTGGCGTCGCATCCGGCCGTGCGGCAGGTGGTGGTCGATCCCCGGGGCGAGGGCGCCGGGCGGCGCTTGGTCGCCTATGTAGTGAACGGCACGGAGGAGGATCCGGAGGACTTCGCCGCCGCCCTGCGCGAGCACCTGCAATCCCGGCTGCCGGACTACATGATCCCCTCCGCCTTCGTGTACCTCGCTGAGCTGCCGCTCACCCCGAACGGCAAGGTGGACCGCAAGGCTCTGCCCGCGCCCGACGCAACCCCCGCGGCGGGCGAGCCGGTGGCGCCGCGCACCCCCTTGGAAATCCATCTCGCCGGCCTGTGGCGCGAGGCGCTGGGAGTGGAGAGCGTGGGCATCCACGAATCCTTCTTCGACCTCGGTGGCAGCTCGATCACCGGCGCCGTGATGATCAACCGGCTGCAGCGCGAGATCGGCGAGATCCTTCACGTGGTCGTGATCTTCGATGCGCCGACCGTGGCGAAGATGGCGACCTACCTGGCGCGGGAGCACCGGGAGGCGGTCGTCCGCCTATGGGGTGCCGAGTCCCTCGGCGAGCAGGCGGCCGACGCGTCGGTCCGGACGGCCGGGCGCATCGATGCGGCGAAGGTGGCCGAGATCCGCGCCCTGATCCCCTCCCTGCCGCCTGCCTCGCGGCCCGAGATGGAGAAGAACCCGCCCGCCGTCTTCGTCCTCTCGCCGCCGCGCTCGGGCTCGACGCTGCTGCGCGTCATGCTGGGCGGACACCCGGGTCTCTTCGCCCCGCCGGAGCTGGAGCTGCTGTCGTTCGACACCCTGGCCGAGCGCAAGGCCGCGTTCCCGGGCCGCGACAGCTTCTGGCTCGA
>DASWME010000212.1:0-6155 GCA_036399915.1 Thermoanaerobaculia bacterium | reverse complement strand
CCCTCTCCAGAGTCCTCGCAAAGCCCGGCGGCTCGCTTGCAGACCGCCACGGGCCGCTCACGACGGTCCCCAGAACCCTTCGGCGGCTCCGCGGAGTGCGTTCAGCAGCCTCGGAAGCGCTCTGCTGGCGTCCCGGCCGGCGCTGCCAACTCCGCGGAGTGCTGCGGGCACGGCCGGATGCCTTCCGCAGGACCGCTGAGGCGCTCCGGGCATCCCGGAAAACGCTTCGGGACCGCTCGAGGTCGCTCCGCAACGGCCACCGGGGAGTCCGGCGTGCCTCCAAGACGCTCTTGAGAGGGCCGGAAGCCCTTCAGGGCCGCGATGAAGCGCTTCGAGAGAGCCTCAGAGCGCTCCGGGATCGTTCCGGGGCGGCTCGGGGATGTCCCTTCCGACCCTTTTGTTACTCCATCAGTCAAGATTTGCGGATCGTTGCCGAGAGGGCTTGACATCCTGGCCGGCCTTCTCTACTATTCCCGCAGTCAGGTCGCTGTTGTAGCAGTAGAGGTCGAGGAAGTCAACCAGCCGGTCGAAGGATGTCCAGGCAGTCCCGCTGGAGGTGTATCGGCCGGGTTCCAGAAAGGAGGTGACGCGAAAAGTTAGCACGGTTTGGACTCAGTTGCCTTGATGTCGATGAGATGGGCTCGGGATAGCCTGGAAAGAAGCAGAAACGTTTGTTCAACCCCAGACCCGTAAGGAGAAAAACCATGGCTGGAATTTCGTTCGCCAAGACCGTTGCAGACTGTGAGCTGATCAAGACCGGTGTCGAGCAACTGCTCCCGGAGATGCCGCACCTCGCCCCGGAGCACGCCGAGCTCGAGACCTTCCTCAACGAGGTGCAGGCGCTGAACGCCCGCCAGCAGGAGCTGACGGGCGAGCTGCGGCAGATCACCCGGCGTCGCCGTGAGGCGGAGCTGCGGGGGCAGGACCTCCGCAGCCGGGTGGCGGCCCAGATCCGGGGCAAGCTCGGGTTCAAGAACGAGCAGCTCCTGAAGTTCGGGATCCCGCCGCGCCGCAAGCCGGTGCGCCGGAAGCCGGAGGAGCCGGAGGGCGAGACCCCGCCGGCGCCGCCGCCGGAGGTCAAGACCCCGTAAACCCCGTTCGGGCGAGGGAGCGCGTGGCTCCCCTCTCCCACACCCGATGGCTATCCCACGGGGCGGCCGTGTGGCCGCCCCTCTTTTCGAATGTTGTTGGCTGAAGGCTCTTTGACAATCGACGTCCCGCCAGAGACAGAGGCCGGCTGTCTCCTGGCGGCCCGCCTGGGGAGGGGGCGAAACCCCTCCCCTCTACCCCTTCGTTCGCTTTTCAAGATCGGGTTGGGTATTACCACCGGGCTTACAGGTCGAGCTTCAAATTGATCTGGGCGTCCGCACGCGCAGGCAATGGCAGGCTTCTGGCGGTCAGCCGCGATCCAGGGAGATCAGGCGGAACGGCTGGACAGGGCCACGAGCCTCGGCGCTGACGAAGAGGGTGGCACCTTTCGCGGGAAGCCTCCGAGGCGGCTGCCCCGAACGGGACAGCCGCCATAGATGCGCTCCGGGCTCAGGGGCAGATGTATGGACCGCAGCACCCGCCGCAGCAGGGGTCGCCGCAGCACGGATCGCCACAGCACGGATCGCCACCGCACGGGTCGGAACTGACGGACACGTACTGGGAGGACTGGCCCGTCTGGCCGGCCGTGTCGGTCACCGTGAGAGTGACCAGGAAGGTGCCATCGTACGGGAACGTCTTGTTCACCACGGAGCCGGAGCCGCCCGTGCCGTCCCCGAAGTTCCAGGACCAGGCGACGATCCCGTTGTCGTCGAACGATGAGTCGTAGAAGGTGCAGTTCAGGCCAGAGCAGTACCAGTAGAAGGATGCGGTCGGAGGATCGTCGACGTCGAAGCGCGAGTAGACCAGCCGGTTCGGCGATCCCACTCCGATATTCCAGAGCACGTTCTTGGTCGACTTGCTGACGAGCACGTTCGCGACGGTCGCTGGCGAGGCGGTCGGATTGTTCGCGAGATAAAGGGCGGCGACACCCGCCACATGCGGCGAGGCCATCGAGGTCCCCGTCAAGTAGGCGGCCGCGGTGTCGCTGGTGTTATAGGCGGACAAGATGCTCGTCCCCGGTGCGAACAGGTCGAGACAGCCCCCGAAGTTGGAGTCCCAGTAGCGAGCATCCGAGGAGTCGCTGTTCCCCACCGTGATCGCCTCGGCGACGCGCGCCGGAGAGTAGTTGCACGCGTTACTGTTGTCATTGCCAGCTGCGACCACGTAGGTGATTCCGGCCGCGATCGAGTTGCGGACAGCAGCGTCCAGGCTGGTGTTACCGCCCCCGCGCAGGCTCATGTTGGCCACGGCCGGTTTGAGATGGCTGTTAGCGGTGACCCAGTCCACGCCCGCGATGACCTGGCTGAAGGAGCCGTATCCATAGCAGTCCAGTACGCGGACCGGGTGGATGATGACCCCCTTGGCCACGCCGTAGGTCGTGCCCGCCACCGTACCCGTCACATGGGTGCCATGACCGTGACAGTCCGAAAGCTGCCAGCCATCCGCAACGGCCGTGTAGCCAGCGCTCACCCGTCCGGAAAACTCGGTGTGGCTCAGGCGCAGACCGGTGTCCAGCACGTAGACATGGACGTTGCTCGCCGTCGTGTGATAGGTGAACGTGGAATCCAGGGGCAGGTACCGCTGATCGATCCGATCGAGGCCCCACGGCGGGTAATACTGCGTGGCGGTCGCATGCACCTCACCGTTCTCCTCGACCATCTCCACCTTCGGATGACGGGCCAGGTTCCGCGCCCGCTCCTCGGGCATCCGGATGCTGAAGCCCCGCAGGGCGTACTGATAGGTATGCAGGAGCGTACCGTTGAATGCCGCTGCAAGCTCCCGGGCGACCTCCGGGACGGAAGGCTTGCCCGTGTCGCGGTCCCTGGGTCCTCGCGTCACCCCTTCCTTCAGGACGACGATGTACTCGCCGGGGATGGCGTTCGGGGTACGCTGGATCGAGCGCTCCGGCGGGGGGCCTCCGGGAGGACTCGCAGGAGAATTCGAGGGAACGCCCCCATGGACGGTCGAGGTCAGGGCCGCGGATAGGAACAGGACTGACAGTACACACTTCGTACTCATGAAGTGAGCTCCTTTCATGAGCCGCTTCTCCAGCGGCAGTCTGTTCCGTTGCGGTCCCGAGCGCTCGGCGACAACGGTGCAGAGATAATATCTTATTTTATATTATTCTGTCAACATCCGATCAGCCCTGCGCCGGTCTGCGAGCCAGTAACGATACTTCTGGGAAATAGGGGCTCACCCGCCATGGACGTCCCACTGCTTAGCCTGAAAGCGACCCTTTGCTGATATCCTCCCAAGAACCCCAGAGCGGCTTCGATGGACGATCCGAGCGAGTCCGTCCAGCAGGTCATCGAGCGGTTGCAGGCCGGCGCCTGCCGGGAGGAGGACTTCCGTCGGCTCTTCGACCGCTACTACTCCCGCGTCCATCACTTCTTCGCCCGGCGCGGCTTTCCGCCCCAGGACTGCCTCGACCTAACCCAGGAGACGTTCCTCGGGATCTATCGAGGCATCGGCACGTTCCGCCGCGACGCGCGGTTCGAGACGTGGCTGTTCAAGATCGCGACCAACGCCTACCGCAAGCGGCTGCGGTGGGGGGCGGCGGAGAAGAGAGAGGGGCAAGAGGTCCCTTTGGAGGCCGGCGAGGACTCCGCGGGCGGCCCGCGGAACGAGCCCGCCGCGCCGGAGACAACGGCCGGCGAGGCCCTGCTCCGCAAGGAGCGCTCGCGGGTGCTCCGCGAGGCCATCGAGAAGCTGCCGGAGCAGATGCGGAAGTGCCTCATGCTCCGGGTCTATCAGGAGATGAAGTACCGGGAGATCGCGACGCTGCTGCGGCTGTCGCCCGAGACGGTGAAGGTCCACCTCTTCCAGGCGCGGCGGCGGCTGCAGGAGGAGCTGGGGCCCTACGTCCGCGACGCGATCCCCGAAGAACCGGACGAGGGGGCGGCATGAGCGACCGGAATCAGGAGCTGAACGACGCGCTGGCCGAGCTGGCGGCGGCCCGGGGATCGGAGCCTCACCCGGACCCGGACGAGCTGGCGGCCTATCACGCCGGGGAGCTGTCTCCCGAGCGGGAGAGCCGGATCCAGGACCACCTCGCGGCCTGCCGCGAGTGCGCCGCCCTGCTGCTCGACCTCGACAGCCTGGCCGATCCGGGCTTCGGCGCCGGCAGCGGCGCTGCCGGCAAGGAGGACGTCTGGCAGCGCCTGCGGGACGAGGCCCCTATGAGAAAGGAAGGGACCGCTTCGGCTCCGGTCGTGCCGTTCCGGCGGCGGACCGTTCCCTCCTCTCCCCGCTGGCTCCAGACCCTGGCCGCCGCGCTGCTGGTGGCCACGGTCGGCCTCTCGCTCTGGGTGTCCTCCCTGCGCCGGACCGTGCAGGAGCTCTCGCAGCCGCAGCCCGCCCCGGTGCTGGTCCTCTCCGGCGCCGTCCGGGGCGAGGGGAGCGGCCGGATCGGGTACTCCGTGCCCGCCACCGCTTTCGCCACCCTCATCCTGATCCCTCCCCCGCCCCGTAGTACCAGGTACCGGGTGGTGATCGAGCGCTCCAGCGGGGAGGAGGTCTGGAGCCGAGGCGGGCTCGCGCCGGACGAGAATGGCTATCTCGGCTTGAAGGTGTCGCCCCGCGCGATGGGACCCGGCGACTACCGGGTCCGCCTGCTCGGCCCGGGAGGAGAACCGATCGAGGAGTATGCGTTGCGCGTCCTTTAGGAATCTCGCCCTCGGGCTTGCGCTCGGCCTGCTGGCCGCGTGCGGAGGGACGGAACGCCCTGCGGCAAAGGCAGCGGAGCCGGTCCCCGCCTCGCCACGCCCTCCCGTAGAGCGGGCGATCCGCCTTGCGCCCGGCGTCCAAGCCGAGTCGGGATTGACCGGCGGCGAGACCCACGTCTACGCCTTCTCGCTGCAAAAAGATCAGTTCGTCGATCTCGTCGTCGACCAGCGCGGCATTGACGTGGCGGTGAGCCTCTATGGTCCGGACGGCTCTCGGCTGACCTCGGTCGACAGCTACAGCCTCGACGGCGCCCGGGGACCTGAGCCCGTGCCGGTGGTGGCCGAGGCGGGCGGACCCTACCGGCTGGAGATCCGCCCGTCCGACCCCAAGGCGCCTGGCGGCTGCTACGCGGTCCTGATCCACGCTGTCCGCCCCGCGGACGGCCGCGACCGGGCCCGCACCGCCGCGGAGCGGGCCTTTGCCGAGGGGCAGGCGCTGCGCCAGCGCGGGAACGGCGCCTCGCGGCACCGGGCCGTGGAGAGACACCGCGAGGCCCTGACCGCGTTCCGCGCCCTCGGCGATCGCGGCCGGCAGGCGGACGTGCTGCGCAGCCTGGGAGAGCTCCACCGGGACCTGGGAGAGCCGGCAGCGGCGCTCGCGGCGTATCAGGACGCCGTCCCCCTCTTCCGTGAGCTGGGCCGGAGAAGCGAGACCGCCGACTCGCTCAAGGGGCTCGGGATCGCCCGGGTCGCCCTGGGGAGCACCGAGGAGGCTCTCAAGAGCTACCGCGAGGCGCTGGCGATCGACCGGGCCGTGGGCGATCGCGGAGCGGAAGCCGAAATCCTTGCCAATATCGCCAGGGCCTATTCGCTCGTGGGGAAGATGGAAGACGCTTTCGACGCCTACGAGCGGGAGATCGCCTTGTGGCACGAGCTGGGCCGGCCGGGCGACGAAGGGTTGTGCCTGGTCAACCTCGGCCGGGTCTACGCCCTGATGGGCGACCCTCGGCGGGCGATCGACTACTTCACCCGCGGCCGGCCTCTCCTCGAGGCCGCCGGCCGCCGGCTCGAAGCCGCGGGCGTGCTGGACGACATCGGCAAGGCGCTCGTGCGGACCGGGCGGACGCGAGAGGGCATCGCGGCGATCGAACGATCCCTCCTTCTGCAGCGGCAGATGGGCAACCGGACGGGCGAAGCCGTGGCCCTCAACGACCTCGGCGCGACCTACGAGAGCCTGGGCCGGAAAGCGGCGGCGCGGCGGTGCTACGAACGGGCCGTCCGCATCCTGCGCCAGGTCGGCGACCGGCTCCGGGAGTCCACGGTCCTCTCCAATCTGGGGCGGCTGCAGGAGGAAGACGGCGACCTGCGGGGCGCCGCCGCATCGTACTCGCGGGCTCTGCG
>DASWME010000211.1:0-25832 GCA_036399915.1 Thermoanaerobaculia bacterium | reverse complement strand
TGAGCCGATCTGGGCAGCGCCAGGGGTTGACTGGGAAAGGGTCGCCAGAGTTGGGGCGCCATGAGGATCGCATTCCTCATCCTGGCGCACCATCAACCGGCTCATCTGGCCAGGCTGGTTCGAATCTTGAACCGTGATTGGGCGCGAATATTCATCCACATCGACCGGAAAGTCGACATCGCGGACTTCCAGAGGCTTGCTCCTGAAGATGGGAATATCCGGTTTCTCGGCGAGGACCAGCGAACCAAGGTCTCCTGGGGAGGTTTCAGCCAGGTCGCAGCCACCTTGAACCTCCTGGGCGCAGCCCTGAGCTCCGGAGAAGCATTCACCCGTTTCTGCCTGCTCAGCGGCTCCGACTTCCCCATCAAGGGCATGGAGCATATAAGAGCGGCTCTCGATACGGAGAAGGAATTCATCCGCGTAGACCGGCGGATCGGAGCCTTGGACGCCAACCTCCACTGCAAGAACGTGAGGTATTTTTACTTCACGGACGTTCCGCTGCTGAAGAGAAGCCGCTTGTCCGGACTGATGCCCAGGAGGTGTTACACTAAGATCAACCTGTACCATGGGGCACAGTGGTGGTCGCTTACGGGTGACTGCGTAAAATACATCATGGACTTCATCCGCAGCAACAGGGATTACGTCTGCTTCCATCGGTGGACGCTGGTGCCGGACGAGATCTTCTTCCACTCGATCGTCAAACAGTCGCCCTTCGCATCGAACATCACCCATGATTTCGAGACGGCGCCTTCCTATTCGGAGTACATGTCACTCAACGAGCACGGCTGCACCTACATAGACTGGAACGCAAAGGGGGTCCCCCTGCCCAAGGTGCTGACGCTCGACGACTACGACAGCCTCATGGATTCGCGCTGCCTGTTCGCCAGGAAATTTGACGAGAGAAGATCGTCAAGCCTGCTGGAGAGGCTGGAGAAGAAGATTTCGGCGCCTACAAGCTCCTATTGACGGGCATGAGGGGGCGGCGTAGCATAGGTTCCAAGCTGCAGCCAGTTCGCCTGAAGGGAACAAGGCAATGCCCATCGATCTCACACATCTGCTGACAAACTACGTTGCCGCCATGCATGAAGGCGACGCCGCCTTGTTCATTGGCGCGGGGATCTCGCGTCCGGCTGGATTCGTCGACTGGAAGGGATTGCTGCGCGTCTGCGCCAAGGAGCTGAACCTGGATATTGACCGCGAGCACGATCTCGTCGCGGTCGCCCAATATTACCTCAACCGCAGGAGCCGCGACCGCTCTCTCCTGAACCAGATCCTTAAGGACGAGTTCGACAAGCCGGTAGTCTCCACGAAGAACCATGAAATCATCGCCAGGCTTCCGATCTACACCATCTGGACGACGAACTTCGACAAGCTCATCGAAGAGGCCTTGCGAGGCGCCCGCAGGAGCGTTGATGTAAAATCAAGAGACAAGGACATTGCAACGCACAGGAAGGGCCGCGACGTGGTGCTGTACAAGATGCACGGCGACATCGCCAGGCCCGACGAGGCGGTCATCTGCAAGGATGACTACGAGCGTTATGCCCGGAACCACCCGATCTTTCAGAACGCGTTGGAGGGCGATCTGCTGAGCAAGACGTTCTTGTTCCTCGGGTTCAGCTTCAGCGATCCGAACCTGGACTACATGCTGGGGCATCTCCGCTCCCTTCTCGAGGACAGCAAGCGCGAGCACTATGCGGTCATGCGCCGGACTCGCCTCAATTGGCACAAGAACAAGCGGGAAGCCAAGAGAGAGTTCGAATATGAGATGAACAAGCAGGCCCTCCAGCTCGAAGACCTGCAGCGATACAGCATCCAGACTCTATTGATTGATGACTACAGCGAAGTGACGGACGTCCTCGAGACCCTGGAGGAACACTACTATCAGCGGAACGTCTTCGTCTCGGGCAGCGCTCACGAATTTGGGGAGTTCGGCGAGACAAGGATGCGCGACCTATGTGTCCAGCTGGGTGAGCGGCTCATCGAAGCCAACTACAAGCTGGTCAGCGGCTTCGGGCTCAACATCGGCAGCTCCGTTGTCGAAGGGGCATTGCTGAAGCTTTACGAAAGAGGAGAATCGGCCATTGAAAAGCATCTGTTCCTGAGGCCGTTCCCGAGACATCTCCCTACGAAGCTGAGCGAGGCCGCGTTCAACCGGAAATACCGGGAAGACATGATCGCCAAATGCGGTTTTGCGGTCTTCGTGGCCGGGACCAGCCGCACCCATCCAGAGTCAGAGGGCGTCCTACAGGAGTACGAGATCGTCAAAGCGTTGGGAAAAGTTCCGATCCCGATCGGTGCCACCGGCTTCGCCGCGCGGCGGATCTGGGAAATGACGGAGCCGGATTTGGAGCGTCACTACCTTGGCGTGGTCAAGCCTCGCACGTTTCGGCAGCTCAATGACCCCAACCTCAGCAATGAACAGATTCTAGATGTAGTCTTCGACATCATCAAAAGAGTTTCGGAGGTGGCGGCGCCTACCCATCGCTTGCGGCCGTCCCCCAGA
Source organism: Thermoanaerobaculia bacterium (assembly GCA_036399915.1). Lineage (GTDB taxonomy): Bacteria > Acidobacteriota > Thermoanaerobaculia > Multivoradales > UBA5704 > DATARR01. Next base: position 23,329 of record DASWME010000211.1, on the reverse strand, counting down.
TAGCCGCGCCGCAAGCCCTGAATGCGTCTCTGCTACTTCATCCAGAACCACCTCGCGCCGCCTCAGGCGGGCCGGCTGGTGCGGACGCTCCGGCGCTCGCCGTCCGCTCCGTTCATCCTCGTCGGCCACGACCAATTCGCCGGCCAGTGCTCGGCGGACGATCTGCGCCGGGCCCTGGACGTGGACGTCTTCGCGACCCGCGAGCCCGCGCGGCGCGGCTACTTCTCGCTCCTGCAGCCCTATTTCGACGCCGTGGAGTGGCTGGCGGAGCGCGGCATCGCCTACGACTGGCTGGTCTACCTGTCGGCCCAGGATTACCCGACGCGGCCGCTCGCGAGCTTCGAGGCCCTGCTCGCGACGAGCGGCTGCGACGGCTTCCTGCGCTACTGGGACGCCTTCGACCCGGAGAATCCCTGGGGCCGCCGCAAGCAGGGGCTGCGCCGCTACGGGTACCAGTACTTCGACGCTCCCGGCTGGAGCGCTCCGGCGCTGCGGCTGCTCCGGCCGTTGAACGGTCTGCAGTCGTGGGCGCACTTCCACCTGGTATACGGTCCCCGCGTCGGCGTGCGCCGGGGCCGGCCGCCGTTCGGAGACTCCCGCCGCTGCTACGCCGGGACCCAATGGACCACGCTCCGCCGGGCCTGCGCCGAGCACGTCGCCGAGCGCGTCCGCAGCGAGTGCGACGTGGTGCGGTGGTTCCGCCGCACCATCTGTCCCGACGAGGCGCTCGTCCAGACCCTGCTCCTCGACAGCGGCCGCTTCCAGTTGCGCAACGACGACCTGCGTTACGCGGACGTCGCGGGCAGCAGGACCGGCCGCCCCCGCACCCTGACGGAACGAGACCTGCCGGTCCTCACCGGCGGCCCCTGGTATTTCGCGCGCAAGTTCGACCTCGGCCAGGACGCGCGCGTGCTGGACCTGCTGGACGCCCGGATCGGCTGATGGCTCCTCGTATGTAGGAGTGGCACAGCAACACGTCACCTGCGGCCAGATCTACTAGCCAGGTACGGCTTTGAAGCCGAAGCTGGCTTTTCCTGCGGCGGGGTGCTGCGCGGTGACAGTGATCTGGATCTCCTGCTTCGCTTCAACCTTCCCCACTGCCGCTGGTCCTTTTGAGGTACTGAGGGTTATAGACCCGGCGGGCTGTGCCTCCCATCCGATCTGCTGAGCCTGCTCCTCGGTGAAACCGAGGGCCTCGAAGGAGAGCTCCGTACCTGAAGGAACTGTCTCACCCTCTGCCAGAACCTTGTCACCGATCTTTGCGTTGATGCTGGTGATCACAGCAGAGCCGGAGTTCCCAGTAGCTCCCGAGGCTCCTGTCGATCCGGCCCCCCCGGTCTCTGCGGCAGTGGGGTTGAGCTGGGTGTCCCGGGTGAGCCCCGCGAAGGTTGCCTTTACCTTGATCGGGGATGTCACACCCGAAGGGATGGTGATCTTGGTCTCGGGTCCCGACTTCGGCTCGAACTGGATTTCGGCAGGAGGTATCGGTCCGACAAGGTCCCAGACAATGGTGCCCGTTTCTGTCGACGGGGGAAGAGGGTCGATGGTCAGCCTGAAAGGTTGCCCCGGTCGTATCTCAAGATTTTGGTTGTCCGGGCTCACAATTTTGAACTTGTGCCTGACGACGGTGATCGTCTTCGTGACGGCTCGGCTCGCCCCGCCTGCCGGGACAGCGGTCACAAAGACCTGCTTCGGCCGGTCCACGCGCGGCGGCTGGAAGACGCCGCTAGGACTGATTTCCCCATCCGTGGCGCTCCAAGCCACGATGAGAGGCGGCTGGGTCTCGAAGACGACCTTGGAGTCGATCTCGTCATCGCCGGTGTGGTCGCGGATCATGACTTCGAAATCCCCGTACGTCGCCCGCCAAGCCGCGTTGAAAACCCCCTGCATGATTTGGTCGAGAACCTTGCGGGCAACGCGGCTGTAGAAACCGAGCAGGAACGCCGGGACGATCAGCAGGTCGATCGGATACCGGTGCAGGTTGACCTCTACCGTGGCCGTCTCCTCTCCCGTGAGCAGGTCGAGATCGATGTGTGTGAACAGGAGGAGGATGACGAAGGCGACCAGTGGACCGTTGACGAGCTGCGCCCAGTACCAGGTGGTCTCACCCAGGAAATCTCCCTCGCCGTCGAAGATCTTGCGGAAATGGCGGCCTATGTCCACCAGGAGGGAAGCGGCGAGCCCGATGAGGGTCCAGAGGAACCAGTCGTACCACTGCAACGGGTCGGCCGACGACCGCACCGGGATCCTCAGATCCTGGCCCGGCGCCAGCGTCGCCATCGAGAAGCCTCTCGCCACCTCCTCCGGCTTCAGCCCGAGCTTCTGGGCCGCCGCCTCGAGGGTGATGGATCGGACCGGCTCCAGCTTCAGATTGGGGTTCAGCGCGGACTCCAGGAGCTTTGGAACCTTGAGCGCCACAGCGCCGTTCGTCCTCGCCAGGTCCTCGAGGCTGATCCCGTTCGCAAGGGCGGCTTGGGCCAGCGTCTCGCCTTGGCGCGTTTTATAGCCATTCCCCCCTTTAAGGCGCTCGTCGTGGGTCCGCCATTCAAGCGGACGGCAACTGCGGTCCTGGCCCCACCCCGTCACGCACCCCCTTACGTGACCTGCGATGAAGAGAGCCAGGGCACTGAAAAGGACGGCTAGCACCACCAGCCGGACGGTTCGGGCCCTCTGGATCTGGGCCCGGATCCACTGCTGCCTTGTCTCGGTCCCAGGCTTGCCGGACCCGGTCTGGCGGATTTCCAGTAGCTTGTCACGGGAGAACGCTGCGGCTCCCCGCTCGGCCGCCAGATAGACCCCTGTGGGCAGGAGAAGGATCACTCCGAAGACGAGGAGCAGTTCAAACGGGGGCTCCATGAGCAAGCTCCAAAGGAAAAGACCTGCGGCGATGCCCGTTAACAGCACACCCAGGAGCCGAGTATCTTTCCTTTTCGAATCATTGTTGTCAGACATATAGATCACCCTCTAACTCGCTCCGCTCCGCAGCCTCTGGACCAGCTCATCCTGGAGCACCGGCCGGATCTTGGCGAACCCGGGGTAGGAGGGGATTGAGCCCTGCTCCAGAGCGCTCTGGAAAAAACTGTAATAGACATCGCGCTGGACTTCGGGGCGGAGATAGAAATCCTTCGTCGCAGGAAGGACATAGCGCGGGGGCGTTCCCTGCGGTGCGTCGTGGCTCATCGCGATCCAGACGCGAGTCTCGGACCGGTTGAGATATCTGGCAAAGGTCAGGGCGTCCTCGGTGCGCTCCGTCGTCGCACGCTGACGGTTCAGGACCAGAGCGTCCACCCAGACCAGGGGACGACTGCCCTTCCCGAGCGGAGCCGAGCCGATGTAGAGGACCGATCGGTCCCTCTCTTCTTGCCGCGACACTTCGATATCGTGCAGGCGCTCCGACCAGCCCAGAAGGCCCACAGCCTTACCGGCCGCGAAGTCGCGGGCGGGAGCCTCCGGGTCGGCTGGATCGCCGTAGGCTCCTACGGTGCAGGGGTTGTCTCCGGCCATGGCGCATCCCGTGAGGATCGGCGAGAGATCCTTCCAGACCTCCTCTCGGACGGCTCTCTGCGGCAGCCCTCGGAACTCTTCAGTAAGGTCGCTTGCGGCGCTGCCATCTGCCAAAGCGTCCAGATAGAGGCCGGGCAGGGTCCAACTCCCTGCGAAGTCGCCAATGAGAGCGGCCTGATTACTGGCGCGAGTCTGAAGGACCTTGCCCAATTCCTTCGCATTCTTGGCTGCAGCCAACTCCTTGCTTCTGCTGAACACGAAGTTGCTGCAGCGCCAAGTCGGGATTCCATAGAGTTGCCCGCCCACCGTGACGCTCTTGCGTGCCTCGGGATAGAAGTTCCCCAGCTCCGTTTCGCCGAGTTCGACCGGCGCGATGAGCAGTCGCTCCTGAAGCGGGACGAGCAGAGCGGTGTCGATTTCTACGAGGTCGAAGCCATCAGGCCCCAGCAGGCTCGGGAGAGTCGTCTCCAAGTCATAGAAGTCGCGGGCAGGGTTGATGACGAGGTCGAGCCTGACTTGGGGATTTTCCCGCTCGAACTCGCGCTCGATGCGGTTTTCCATCGTCTCGAACAGATCGCCCGCGGCGTCTGGCAAGTGCGGGTAAAGCGCCACCCTGAGGGTCCGTGGAGCATTCCATCGCTCTGGGCAAGGATCGGCTGCGCAGACGGGCTGTGCGTTCTCTGGGTCCGGGGGTGACGATGTATGGCACCCTAGGAAGGTAAAGAGAATCACATACAGAAGAACCCGAGGCATTGCTTCCTCTCTCCAGCGTCTCTCGACATCTCCATGGACGGACACTGTGCTCCTATTTCTCCCAAAACCACCAGCAGAGATCGAAGCTGCGTGCTCAGGGACGGGTTGGCGGAAGCGTGACACGCGGGGATGCAGATCTTAAAAACCTCTTACCGTTGCTCTGAAATACATCTGAGCCGTAACGCCGGGTTCCCCTGCCCCGACTAATGCTCATGTGAGCAGACGTACGGGGGGAGAGCGATGGCGCAGCAGTCGGCACCGCCCCGGCCGGGGCCCTGGCAGGAACGAATCGCGATGAGGCTCTTTCTGGCCCTGTCCCCGCGGCTGGCGCGGACGCCGCAGCCGGAGCCTCCAGAGGAGCTGGCGCCGTTCGAGAGCGTCGCCGTGCCGAGGCGGGACGGCGGCGGTCCGCTCACGGCGACCTGGTTTCCGGCGGTCCAGCCCCGCGGCGCCGTCCTCCTGCTCCATCCCTGGATGGTCTGGGGGAAGGCCTACTTCCACCTGAGAGGACGGGTCCAGGCCCTCCGCGCGGCCGGTTACCATGTCCTGGCCTTCGACTTCGCCGGCTTCGGCGGCAGCGGCCCCGCGCGAGGGTTCTTCGACCGCGACGTCGAGGCCGGGCTCGAATTCCTGCGGCAGCGCGCCGGCCATCTCCCCCTCCACGTCTGGGGGGTGAGCGCCGGCGGCTACTGGGCCCATCCCGTCCTGGCCGAGGGCTCCTGCGTGACCGGCGCCATGTTCGAGGACGTCTCCGCCCACCTGCTCGAATGGTCGTGGCGCACGGCGCCCCTGTTCCGTCCGGCCCTTCTCTTCTACCGCTGCTGCCTGCGCACGGCCTACCGGTTCCTGAACGTCCGGAGCCACGCGGGCGCGATGCGCCTCAAGGCCGTCACCTACGTCAGCGGCGACGTGGACCGGGGAGTGCGCCCGGAAGACACCCTCGCCCTTGCCGAGGCTGCCGGGGGCCGCTGGCACATCGTGCCGGGAGCGGACCACCTCGGCTCCATCAAGGTCGCCGGGAGCGAGGTCATCTCCCTGGCGCTCGACACCTTCCGGCGGGCGGAGGAGTGTTGCCAGGGGTCAGGCGCGGGCTTCGATGGCCTCGAGGATTGGGCGGGCGAGATAGACCCGGCCCCAGTTGCGGCCTGGTCGCCTCGCTGAGTAGCCCCTCCTGAAGTCTTCAAAGCTCCGGGGAGTTCTTGCCGCCGGAGAGAGATACAATCCGCGGATCATGAAGCCCGCCCCGTTCGAGTATCAGGCGCCCGCTTCGCTGGACGCCGCGCTGGACGTGCTCGCCCGCCATGGCGGCGACGCCAAGATCCTGGCCGGGGGGCAGAGCCTGATCCCGGTGATGAACTTCCGGCTGGCGGAGCCGTCGCTCCTCGTCGACATCAACCGGCTGACGGATCTCGACTTCGTCCGCCGCGGGGAGGACGGGGCCTTGCGGATCGGCGCCCTGGTGCGGCAGCGGCGGCTGGAGCGCGATCCTCTGGTGGCCGAGGCGGCGCCGCTGCTGCATGAGGCCGTGCCTTTCGTCGCCCATCCGCAGATCCGCAACCGGGGCACGTTCGGGGGGAGCCTGGCGCACGCCGATCCGGCCGCCGAGCTGCCTGCGGTCGCCGTGGCCTTGGGCGCCCGCTTCAGGCTCCGCCGGGCGGGCGGCGAGCGCTGGGTGGACGCCCGCGACTTCTTCGCCGGCCTGTTCGCGACCGCCCTGGAGCCGGACGAGATCCTGGTCGAGGCCGCGATCCCGCCGCTGCCTCCCCGCACGGGCTGGGCGTTCCTGGAGATCGCCCGCCGCCACGGCGACTACGCCCAGGTGGGGATCGCGGCCCTGGTGACGCTCGACGAGTCCGGCCGGTGCCGCGAGGCGCGGCTGGTCTACCTGAGCGTTGGCGCCGCGCCGGTGGACGCCCGCGAGGCGGCGCGGCTGCTGGCCGGCCAGGAGATCTCGCCGGCGGCCATCGCGGCGGCGGCGGAGAAGGCGGCGCGCGACGAAATGGACCCCTTCGGGGACGTCCACGCCACACCCGAGTTCAAGCGTCACCTGGCGCGCGTGCTCACCGGCCGGGCCCTGCGCCGGGCCGCCGAGCGCGCGCGCAACGGGAGGACCCCGGCATGAGCCGCCACAGGATCTCCGTCACCGTCAACGGGCGGCTCTACGAGCGAGAGGTCGAGCCGCGCCTGTTGCTCTCGGACTTCCTGCGCCACGATCTGGACCTCACCGGCACCCATGTAGGCTGCGAGCACGGAGTGTGCGGCGCCTGCACGATCCTTTTCAACGGCGAGCCGGTCCGCTCCTGCATCATGCTCGCCGTCCAGGCGGACGGGCACGCGCTCACCACCGTCGAGGGCCTGTCCCCGGGTCCCGACCGGCTCCATCCGCTGCAGGAGGCTTTCTGGGAGTGCCACGGCCTCCAGTGCGGCTTCTGCACCCCGGGCTTCCTGATGACCCTGGTCCCCTTCCTCGAAGAGAACCCCGATCCCAGCGAAACGGAGATCCGCCACGCCATCTCCGGCAACCTCTGCCGCTGCACCGGGTACCAGCACATCGTGGACGCGGTGAAGCTCGCCGCGGAGAGGCGGCGGCAATCTCCGGGGTGAGCGCCCTCGATCGCCTGGAGGCGCACTTCGCCGAGCGCGAGCCCGGGCTGCAGGCCTTCCTTCCCGAGGAAGGGCGGTTCGAGCGCCTGCGCCGGGAGGAAGGGGCGCTCTTGGCCCGTTGGCCCGACGCTGCGGGCCGGCCGCCCCTCTTCGGCCTTCCCGTCGGCGTCAAGGACATCTTCCACGTGGACGGCTTCGAGACCCGCGCCGGCAGCCGCCTGCCGCCCGAGGTCCTCAGGGGCCCGGAGGCCGCCAGCGTGAAGGCCCTCAAGGAGGCCGGCGCGCTGATCCTCGGCAAGACCGTCTCGACGGAGTTCGCCTACTTTGCCCCCGGTCCGACGCGAAACCCCTGGCACCCGGAGCACACGCCGGGAGGATCGAGCAGCGGCTCGGCCGCCGCGGTGGCCGCCGGCCTAGTCCCCCTGGCGCTGGGGACCCAGACGATCGGCTCCATCCTCCGCCCCGCGGCCTTCTGCGGAGTGGTCGGCTTCAAGCCCAGCTACGAGCGGATCTCGCGCGACGGAGTCATCCCCCTCGCCCCCTCCTTCGATCATGTGGGGTTCTTCACGCGCGACGTCAGAGGGGCGGAGCGCGCTGCCTCCCTGCTCTGCCGGGTCTGGCGGCCCGAGCTCCCCCCGCGCAGGCCCCGGCTGGGGGTGCCGGAAGGCCCCTACCTGGAGCGCGCCTCGGGGGAAGGCCTGGTCCACCTCCGTGAGGTCTGCCGCCGGCTAGCCACGGCAGGCTATGACGTCACGTCAGTCCCCGCCCTGGAAGACTTCGGCGAGATCGTGGAGCGGCACTTCCGGATCGTCGCCGCCGAGGCGGCGCGGGTCCACCGCGACTGGTTCGCCCGCTTCGGCGGCCTCTATGACCGCCGCACCGCCGAGCTGATCCGTCGCGGCCAGACGACCACGGACGACCAGCTCGCCCGGGACCTCGACGAGCGCGAGACCTTGAGGATCGCGCTGACCGCCCTCATGGACCAGCATGGCCTCGACCTCTGGATCTCGCCGCCGGCCCTCGGCGCCGCGCCGCGCGGGCTCGACAGCACGGGCGACCCGGTGATGAACGTCCCCTGGACCCAGGCCGGCATGCCGGCGCTCTGCCTGCCGACGGGCCGGAACGCCGCCGGCCTGCCGCTGGGGCTCCAGGTCGCCGCCCGCTGGTGGGCGGACGAGGCGCTGCTGGCGTGGGCGCGGGAGTTGGAAGGCGCGCTCAGTCTTTGATTGGCAGATTTCTTATCGTATAATCTGTCGGCTAAAGGATATGCCGCCTTATGGCTATTTCCGAGTTATCCATAAGCTTGGACGTATTAGTCCTTGGGGGTGGAGTACAAGGACTCTGGATTCTCAATGACCTACTTCAGGAAGGATATCACTCTCTCCTCTTGGAGACTGGCGAACTTGGCGGCGATCAAACCTGCCATTCTCATGCATACATTCACCACGGCCATGTCTTTGGGACGCACGGGCTAGCAAAGAGTGTAAAGGAAGTTCATCAAATTTGGACGGAATGGTTAACCCATCATCCTATACATCAGAATATGGATTCCTATTTTGGATTTGCAAATCCTGCTGAGGCCGACAAACGGGAGCACTTATGGAATGATCCCCTTCATATGCTGCCTTTCTCAAGTTCAGACCTTCCTCTTCCACTAGCCGGGGGTCACATCCTGAAAGCCCTGAAAATGACGGGAGTTTGCCTGGACGCAGAAGAGCTGGTGAAGGCTTTAGTAACAGGTACACCCGATCATATTTCCAAGATTAAGAGCATCACTGACATAGCTAGTGCTGGCGGCAGGATTTCCTGGGTGACAGCAAACGTCGATAATAATACTTATCTACGCCTGCAACCGCGCGCCCTTATACTGGCGGCGGGCCGCGGTAATACGGGTCTTCACCAGATGATCTGCGGAAAGTCGGCCGACGATTGCTGCGAGATCCGGACGCTACATATGCTGGTGGTAAGGGCGAAGAACAAGATCCTCGATCCCTTGGCGGGCTTTTTTCATCCTTCAAAGTTATTCATTGTCCCCCGCCAAGTTGGCGAGGATATCGTTTGGCTCGTTTCGGATACACGCCACAATCCTGATCGTGATAACTGGGTGCAAACTCTCTTCCCTCTTCTCGTCGAACTGGCTCCGCGTTATTTTCGTGATCCAACAGATCTCCTCTTCGGTATCTACGAAGCAGTCAAGTGTGATGGCCGAGGTGCCGGCGACTTACCAGCAGGAGAGCAGCTAGTTCAGTTTGGATTTCAGAACCTCTGGGCCGTTTGGCCTACGAAACTGACGCTAGCTCCTAGGGCAAGTCGCTCTCTTCGCTCTCTTCTACGGACCACCATTGGGCCTCCCACAAACTCACCATCTTTTCCGCCCGGTTGGACTCACGCGAGGGTGCAGCCAGCAATCGCGAAGGAGCGGTGGAGAGTGACTCCGCTCCTCCCCTGGAATGAGTTCCAAGTGTGCTATCATCTATAATCCTCTAATCGGCCTTTGGCTGACGGGGAGGTAGTACATGGTCCACCAAGCCCTTACGATTGAGGCAGTTGGGGTCTTAGCGGCCTTAGGCGAGATCCCGCTTCGGTATACGGATAAGCACCAGGCCTTGCAACGCCTGACCGCGCTTACCCAACAGGCTTTGGGTTCCACAGCGTGCAGTCTAACGCTGGTAGATCTGCCAAACAGGTGTGCCCTGTTGGTGGGATGTGTCGGTTTCGACGAGGAGTTTCGGGATAGGATGGCTTCTCGGAGACTTAGGTTGGGATCACCGGAGGACCATGATTCTCTCGACATTGCCTTGGTGAGCGACGGCGCCGTAGTTGAAAGATACAACCTTCAAACGGCTGGTCAGGGAGTCGCAAACCCTTACGTAGCGAGAAAGTACGGACTCGCCTCATTGCTCGCATACCCCTTGACTTCGGGCGGGAAGGTGCTCGGTTATCTAAATCACTTCTCAGCGAGTACCGAAGCCTTTACTGATATAGAACGGCGGCTTCTGGAGAGCTTTGCGCGCCAAGCAGTAACGATTATTGAAGCCTTCAGCCACAGTCGTTTAGCAGAGTTGAATGAGGTTCTCAGGGAGATGGCAGCTGCTCAAGACGACGATCGCCTGCTACTTGATGTAATATTGGATGGGGCTCTGCGGTTATTAAATGCTAATAGAGGCTGGGTAAGTCGTCTCGATCTGAAAACTGGTCGCTTGAACATCGTTGCTGACAGAGGTGATTTAGTCAAGCGGAGTCCTCTTGAGCTCGGCCAAGGTATAACGGGAAAGGCCCTCCTACAGGAGAAGACCATTAGAGTGGACGACATCCGAGAGCATCCTTGGACCGAGATCTACGAGAAGTTCTGGGATGACACGCGATCCGAAATTGCCGTTCCCATTCTTATAGAGAATGCACAGGTGCGATCTCGCGCCGAAATACTACTCGCGGCTAAGTTGATAGGCGTTATAAATATTGAAAGTACGACCCCAGGGTTCTTCACTGAAAGCGACGAAACGTATCTGACTTCACTGGCTCGACATGGTGCTAACATCTTAGAAAGGATAGAAGAGGATCGCAAGTTCAGAAATCTAAGCGATGTAAAAAACAAGATCGCAGGCAACAGAGACTGGAATGCTATTATCAGGGATTTGTTGAAGGCAATAACAAACACCCTTGGCTTCGAATATGTCAACCTTTCGCTAATTGACTTTGAGCGAAACAGGATAAGGACTGAGTACGTCAGGGGGATTGGCGGCCGTGAGGTCGACCACTTTAAACGGATGGCCGACCATTCGCTTGACAGCCAAGATATCCAAGCAGATATTGTGCGCTCGCGGAAAATAGAAGTTCCAGAGCAAAATGATCCTCGTTTTGATGTAAACATATTTAGACGGTTTGGCCATCATAGACTGATTCGTGTTTTTATGCCAATGATTGTTGCTTCAGACAATCGGGTAATCGGCACTGTTGAGGCAGGCTATCAACGCAAATATCACAAATATATATATGAACGAGATGTTCAGTTTCTCAAAAGCTTTGTCGATTACGCAGCCGAGGCAATCGAGCAAAGAAAACGAGGACTCTTGGATCGCATCGGCCACGAGCTAACATCGCCGATTGTTGGCATAAGGAATAATGCTAGCTTCCTACAACGGCGCTTTAGCCAGTTGTCGGAGGAAAAGATACAGCTGAAGTGTTCCGATATCCTTGCAGATTGCGAGATGCTGCTCCACCAAGTGAAGCAGCTTGAATATGTTTTGGGAGGAGAGCCGCCGCCCTCCCGCGCAGAAGGGGTTTTGGTTTATCGAGACATTATTGTTAAGACTGTCCTCCAAGTGAAGTCGCAGTTGCATCGGGACGCTCAGATAACGTACGAGTATCAAAATATCCCGAAGATATATACAGATAAGGCGAGGCTAAATCAAGTTGTGTTCAACCTAGTAATGAATGCGATTAAGTATGCCAAGGACCCGCGATCGTTCCAGATGCACATTTCTTCAATCGAGGATGAGAACTGCTTTGTCATTAAGTTTCAGGACTGGGGAATCGGAGTAGAGGTTGGGCTTGAGGAAAGGATCTTCGGGGAAGGATTTCGGACTCCGGAGGCCATACGAAAGAATGTCGCAGGTTCTGGTCTTGGTCTCACAATCGCGCGCAGAATCATGCGCGAGATGGGTGGCGATCTCTTGTTGAGCCACAATTCTCAGCCAACCGAATTTAGGGTTCTACTTCCTAGAAAGCTTCAGGAGAAGCCAGATGATTCTTTTCGTTGATGACGATGACAAACGGATGGAAAGCATAATTGACGAGCTTTCTCTAAGTGGACTGGATGTACGCTTTTACTCCGACGTTGATGAAGCCGTGACCTTCTTTGAGACACACAGCGAGGAGGTTAAGCTCCTTATCCTTGACATAATGATGCCCCATGGGTCGAACTTCAACGCGGAAGAGACGGAGTTGGGCCTGAGAACAGGCGTCCGTTTTTTCAAGAAAATAAGAGAGGCTCGATACGACTTGCCTGTCATTATCTTTACCAACGTTTCGGATCAAGATGTTTCAGAGAGGTTCGGCAAAGAGAACAGGTGCGCGTTCCTGCAGAAACGAGACTTTCTCCCCTTTGAATTTGCGGAGGAAGTGAGGAGGGTACTTGCAAGTAACCGAACGCTGTTTGGGTAAAGGAGACCTTACATGAACGGCTCCGCTTCTCGCCCTAATCATGACATTATTGTGGGTGTTGGTGTAGAAATGAGCCGGGTGATTGGGGAACTCGGCAAGGAGGCTCAACGGGAGGGTTACTGGCAGCAGGCAAAGAATAGCCTCCACAAGCTAAGCGTAGAGGTTGAGGCCCTCTCAAGAAGGTGCATTCTGCTGGTCGGCGGTGAAGATGGCGAATTGCAGGAAACCTTGTGGTGGATGGCTGAAAACGGAATTGAAGAAGACCTAGAACTCCTGGAGAAAGCGCGAAGTGCGCGCGGCGATGGGCAGGATGAAATTAGCCAATTATTTGACTTGGCAGAGGCGCGGATCCGCGACCGTACTGGCCGGCGCAAGGCCGATGAAATCTTGGAGAGAGTAATCCAGCGAGGAGAACTCGGCTGGGAAGACGCCGCTCGGCAGTTGAGTAGCATAGGAATCTGGAGTCGTGGGAGTATCCTCCCGAGGGGTTCGATTTCAGAGGCCGCAGAGCCTCGCATTGATTCAAGAGCACTGATTAGAGCCCTCAATACAGAAACGGAGCCAGTTGTAATCTGTGTATTGGCCTCGGCCCTGGGTGAATGGGCCGGCGGGGAGGCAGTGAGACCACTTGCCCTTCTACTAGAGAGTGCAACTAACCTGGAAATTAGGATGTATTGCATCGCCGCCCTGGGGATAATAGGTGGTGAGAGCGCCGTCGAGTCGTTGCGGGGAATTATTGAAGGAGCGACTTCAGACCAAGTCAGAGATGCTGCTTTGGCGGCAGTTGAGGAGCTGGCTGTTGGCGGCGGCCTTGATTTTAGTCAGGGTCTATGTGAACGGTCCTCCGCGCTAGGAAGGGCACCTCTTTCGCGTATGGCTACTAGTCTCGAGATGCTGAGAGATAGCGAAGATACCTCGGCCTATATGAGAAAGAGAGTAGAGGACCTGTTGCCGCTCTTAGTCGAGGAGAAGTGATCACATTCCGGCAAATCAGGGATGCAAGTCATACGGCGGTTTGTAGTCCGGTACGGAACATATTATGATTCTATCACTCTCATGCACGCCCAAGGAGCGTTGGCGGCTCTACCTGGCGTAATAGATGTGGGAGTGGTCATGGCTTCGCCTGCGAACCAGGCGCTGCTGGCGGCGAGCGGCTTGGTGGGGGAGAGCGAGACCGCCGCGGCGGGCCCGCACGACCTGCTGATCGCGATCAAGGCGGAGAGTGACGCGGCGGCGGCCGAGGCGCTGGCGCGGGTGGACGCCCTCCTCCAGGTCCGCCGGGCCGGCGGCGAGCAGGACTTCCGGCCGCGCAGCCTCGCCTCCGCGCTGAAGATCCTGCCCGCGGCCCGCTGGGTGCTGGTCTCGGTGCCGGGCCGCCATGCGGCGGGCGTGACGGAGGAGGCGCTCGATCAAGATCGCCATGTTTTTCTCTATAGCGACAACGTGCCGCTCGACCGGGAGGTGGCACTCAAGCGCAAGGCGCGCGAGCGCGGGCTGCTCGTCATGGGTCCGGATTGCGGGACGGCGGTGATCGGCGGCATCGGGCTCGGCTTCGCCAACCGGGTGCGCCGCGGGCCGGTGGGTCTGATCGGCGCCTCCGGCACCGGGCTTCAGGCCGTCATGAGCCACGTCCACGCCCTGGGCTCTGGGATCTCGCAGGCGATCGGCACTGGCGGGCGCGACCTCGCGCAGGAGGTCGGCGGGATCACCGCAGCGCAGGCGCTCGACCTCCTGCGCCGGGACCCGGAGACGCGGGTGATCGTCCTGATCTCGAAGCCGCCCGCGCCGGAGGCGGCGGCCCGCCTGCTCGGGCTCGCCCGCGCGGCAGGAAAACCGGTGGTGGTGGACTTCCTGGGTGCGCCCCTGCCCGCACGCCGGCTCGGCAATCTCCACTTCGCCGCGAGCCTGAGCGAGGCGGCGGACGTCGCCGTTCGGCTGCTCGAAGCGGAGGCCGAGCCGCCGTCCGCAGCCGCTCGGCCGTTCGCTCCCGGGCAGCGCCGTCTGCGCGGTCTTTTCTCGGGGGGCACCCTGGCCCACGAGGCGCACCAGGGCCTCTCGGCCGTCCTCCCGCCGGACCGGTACGCAATCCTCGACCTGGGAGCGGACGAGTTCACCGTCGGGCGCCTGCACCCGATGATCGACCAGGACCTGCGGCTGCGACGGCTGCGGCAGGAGGCGGCCGACCCGCAAGTCGCCCTGATCCTGCTCGATGTCGTGCTGGGCGAGGGGGCCCACGCCGATCCCGCCGGAGAGCTGGCCCCTGCGATCGAGCGCGCCCGGCAGGAAGCCCGCGACGCTGGCCGGGAGCTCGACGTCGCCGCCGTCGTGATCGGAACGGACGAGGATCCGCAGGACCTCGCGCAGCAGATCGAGACGCTGGAGCGAGCCGGCGCCCGGGTCTGCCGCACGGTCGGCGAGCTGGTGGATTACGCCGCCCTGCGGCTGGCGGACGCCGAGGCATCGGAGGCCGGGGGCAACCCCGTTCCGCTGGAGGTGATCCGCGAGCCGATCGCGGCCGTCAACGTCGGCCTGGAGTCCTTCTACGATAGCCTCGTCGCGCAAGGCATTTCCGCAGTCCAGGTGGAGTGGCGACCTCCAGCCGGCGGCAACGAGAAGCTCGCCGGGATCCTGGCGCGGATGAAGGGCCGCTGACGCATGGACATCGACGCCGCCAACCGCACCGCCGTCGAGCGCATGATGGCCGCCCGGCCGGTCCTCCAGGGGCTCGCCGCGGCGCGGGACGTCATCCCCGGAATGGAGGACGGTCTCCTGCTCCATGCCGGACCGCCCATCGAGTGGGAGCGGGCCTCGGGGCCGCTACGCGGCGCAGTGATCGGCGCCCTTCTCTTCGAGGGCCGCGCCCGCGATGAAGCCGCGGCGACCGCCCTCGTCGAGCGCGGCGAGGTCCGGCTCGAGCCCTGCCATCACCATGGCGCCGTGGGACCCATGGCCGGCGTCATCTCCCCTTCGATGAAGGTCTACGTGGTTGAGGACACGACGCACGGCCACCGCACCTTCTCGAACCTCAACGAGGGGTATGGCAAGGTCCTGCGCTACGGAGCGTTCAGCGAGGAGGTCCTCGCGAAGCTCCGCTGGATGAACGACTTCCTGGCACCGGTCCTCGCCAGGGCGATCGAGATCCTGGACGGCATCGATCTGCGGACGCTGCTCGCCGAGGCGGTGCACATGGGCGACGAGGGGCACAACCGCAACAAAGCCGGCTCGCTCCTCTTCCTGAAGCTCCTGGCGCCGGCGATCGCCCGGGTCTCGCCCGCCACGGCTATTCATGCGGAGGTTATGAAATTCCTGGGCGACAATCCTCTCTCGGTGCTCAACCCGGTGATGGCGGCCTGCAAGGCCATGGCCGACGCGGCACACGGGATCGAGGGGAGCACGATCGTCTCGGCCATGGCGCGCAACGGCACGGACTTCGGCATCCGGGTGAGCGGCCTGGGCGACCGCTGGTTCACCGCTCCGGCGCAGGTGCCCGACGGCCTCTACTTCCCGGGCTTCTCCAGCGCGGACGCCAATCCCGACATCGGCGACAGCACCATCACCGAGACCGCCGGCATCGGCGCCTTCGCCATGGCGGCCGCGCCGGCGATCGTCACCTTCATCGGCGGCACGCCGAAAGACGCCCTGAACGCGACGCTCGAGATGTACGAGATCACCGCCGCCGAGCATCAGCACTTCACCATCCCCGCCCTCGGCTTCCGCGGCGCGCCGGTGGGGATCGACCTGCGCAAGGTGGTGGAGCTAGGGGTAACGCCGCGCGTCAACACCGGCATCGCCCACCGGCAGGCCGGCATCGGGCAGGTGGGTGCCGGGCTGGTGCGGCCGCCGATGGAGATCTTCGAGGCGGCGCTGGTGGCGTTTGCGGAGCACTATGAGATCTGAAAGGAGGAGGCCGTGTACGTCCCCTATGACCTGAGCAAGGTGAAAGTCCTCGACTTGTCGCAGAACTTCAGCGCCGATTCCCCCTCGTTCGCGTTCTACGAGGGGCCGACCGTCAAGTGGGTCAAGCGCCTCGCCTTCGAGGGGGTGAACGCGCAGTTCCTCTCGACGACGAATCACATCGCGACCCACCTCGACTCGCCGATCCACTTCTACGACCCGGGACCGGACATCTCGGGCATTCCGCTCGACACCCTCGTGGGCCCGGCCTGCATCGTGGACCTCTCGCAGTTCGGCGTCGGCGATTATCAGATCTACGGTCCCGAGCACTTCGAGGAGTGGGAGCGGAAGACCGGCATCAGGATCGAGCGCGGCGACATCCTGGTGATCCACACCGGCTACCATCACTACTACAACGAGGACTGGTACAAGGTGCACAACCAGGACAAGGCGGACCTCCCCCGCGCCTTCCTCAAGCACCCCGGGCCGCGCAGCCTCTTCGTCGACTGGGTGCTCGACCGCGGCATCCGCTGGCTGGCGGTGGACTGCATCGCCGCCGACCATCCCTTCAACACCAACGTGCGCAAGGCGCGGCCGGACCTGGTGCCGGAGGTGGAGAAGGTGATCGGCATGTCCATCGACGAGGCGTTCCCCTGGCCCGCGGACTACCAGTGCATGCACGTCAAGCTCTTCCCGCACGGCGTCTTCCACGCCGAGAACGTCGGCGGGCAGATCGACGAGGTGCTGAACCAGCGGGTCTGGCTCGGCTGCTTTCCCTTCCGCTTCAGAGGCGGCGAGGCGGCCTTCGCGCGCATTGTAGCGTTCGTGGAGGAGAGATGATCGGGACGCGGACCAAGCGCAACGAAGACCCGCGCCTGCTGACCGGGCGGGCGCTGTTCATCGATGACCTCGACCTGCCGGAGATGGCGCACGTCGCCTTCCTGCGCAGTCCGCACGCCCACGCGCGCCTGCTCAGCGTCGATGTCTCCCGGGCGAGGCAGCGCGAGGGGGTGATCGCGGTCTACACGGCCGCGGATCTCGGGAGCTACTGGCAGCCCGGGCCTCTGCTGGTGCCGCCGCCGCCGGTCGAGGGAATGGTCTTCAACCAGCGCACGCAAGTGCCGCTGGCGAAGGACAAGGTGCGCCACCTGGGTGAGCCGATCGCCCTGGTTGTCGCCGTCTCCCGCTACGTGGCCGAGGACGCGCTGGTGGACATCGAGGTCGACTACGAGCCGCTGCCGGCCGTGGTGGACCTCGAGAAGGCCCTGGCACCCGGCGCCTCTCTGGTCCACGAGGACGTGGGCTCGAACCTCGCCGCGTACGTGCCCCAGAAGAAGGGGGACTACGAGGTGGCGAAGGCACAGGCCGACGTGGTGATCCGCCGGCGCTTCTCCTACGACCGCGGCGCCGCGGCGGCGATCGAGAACCGCGGCGTGGTGGCGCAGTGGGACGTGCGGGCCCAGAAGCTGACCATCTGGGACACCACCCAGGCACCGATCCCGGTGCGCAACGGCCTCGCGGCGATGCTCGGCCTCTCCGAGCACCGGGTGCGGCTGGTGACGCCGTTCATCGGCGGCGGCTTCGGCCCCAAGATCATGATGTTCTATCCCGAGGAGGTGCTGATCCCCTGGCTCGCCATGCGGCTCGAGCGGCCGGTCAAGTGGATCGAGGACCGCGCCGAGAACTTCCTCGCCACCACCCAGGAGCGCGGGCAGATCCACGACGCGGAGATCGCCCTGACGCGCGACGGCCGCATCCTCGGGGTCAAGGACTCGTTCCTGCACGACACCGGCGCCTACGACCCCTACGGCCTCACCGTGCCGCTCAACAGCCAGTGTACGCTGATGGGACCCTACCGGGTGCCCGCCTACGCCAGCGAGTTCCGGGCGGTCTTCACCAACAAGACGATCGTCACGCCCTACCGCGGCGCCGGCCGCCAGCACGGCGTGTTCGTGATCGAGCGGCTGATGGACTTAGCCGCCCGCGAGCTGGGGATCGACAGGATCGAGATCCGCCGACGCAACTTCCTCAAGCCCGACGAGTTCCCGCACGACCACGTGATCATCTATCAGGATTTCGCGCCCCTCTACTACGACAGCGGCAACTACGAGCCGGTGCTCGACAAGACGCTCGACATGATCGGCTACGAGCGTTTCGTGAAGGAGGAGCAACCGCGCCTGCGGTCGGAGGGACGGACGGTGGGGATCGGCGTCGTTGCCTACGTCGAGGGGACCGGCATCGGACCTTTCGAAGGAGCGCGCGTGCAGGTCCAGACGAGCGGCAAGGTGACGGTCGTCACCGGCATCGGCACGCAGGGGCAGGGGCACTTCACGGTCCTCGCCCAGATCGCCGCGCAGCAGCTCGGCGTGGAGGTGGGCGACGTGGACGTGGTCACCGGCGACAGCGATCAGTTCCACTGGGGGACCGGCACCTTCGCCAGCCGCGGCGCGGTGGTGGCCGGCAACGCCACGAACGAGGCGGCGAAGAGCGTGCGCGAGAAGGCGGTCCGGCTGGCCGCCGAGCACCTGAAGGTCGCCGAGGACCGGATCGAGTTGGCCGAGGGGAAGGCGCGGGTCGCAGGCGAGCCCGAGCGGTCGATCTCCCTGGGCGAGCTGGCGCGGCTGGCCAACCCGATGCGCGGCGCGGTCAAGCCGGGCACCGAGCCGGGCCTCGAGGCCACCCGCTACTTCGGCCCCTACCGCGGCGCCACCGCGAGCGGCTGCCACGCCTGCATCCTGGAGGTGGACCCCGAGACGATGCAGGTCCAGGTGAAGAAGTACGTCGTGGTCCACGACTGCGGCGTGGTGCTCAACCCGCTCCTCGTCGACGGCCAGGTGCACGGCGGCGTGGCGCAGGGGATCGGCAACGCCTTCTACGAGCAGCTCGTCTACGACGACAACGGCCAGCTCCTCAACGCCTCCTTCATGGACTTCCTCCTCCCCACCGCCCTCGACGTGCCGCGGGTGGAAGTGGGCCACGAGGAGACGGTGTCGCCCCTCAATGCCCTGGGCACCAAGGGCGCGGGCGAGGCCGGCGCCATTCCCGTCGGCGCTCTCTTCGCCCAGGCGGTGGAGAACGCGCTGGCGATCCCCGGCCTGGAGATCCTGGAGATCCCCTTGAAGCCCAGCCGGCTCTGGGAGCTGGCGCAAGAAGCCCGCTCTTTGCAGCGGCTGATGTAACGCTCTGGCCCTTTCCATCGCCTGCTTGATTCAGGGCCTCGAAAGGAGCTGCTCGGTCCCCGGATCGTCCCGGGAGGCAGAGGGGCTTGTTCTTTTCGTCATGCGCTCCAGGGATCGGCTGACCGTCTGGTGGGACCGCTTCGGCGCGGGCGCGGGAGCTTCGGAGGCGGGGCTCCTCAAGGAATTGGCGCGGCAGGGGCTCGACTCCTACCCGCTCCACCGCTCGGCGGATTCGTCCCCCGGTCCCGGCTTGCTGCTCTTCGACGGCTACACGCCGGAGCTGGAGGACTGGGTCCGCGAGCGCAGCCGCCGCGGCGAGGAGCGGCTGATCGCCGTGGGGATGCGCCGGGAGGCGCTCGCCCGCGGCGCTGGCTGGCGGCTGCTCGCAGCCGGGGCGTCCGACGTCCTCTGCTGCACGGACGTCCCCGACGCAGCCGGGGTGATCGCCGCCCGCTTCGGGCGCTGGGAAGAGGTCGACGGCCTGGTCCGCTCGCCGGTGGTGACGCGGAACCTGGTCGGCCAGAGCCTGGTCTGGCGCTCGGCCCTGCGTCAGGTCGTCGAGGTGGCCCGCTTCAGCGGCTCCTCGGTGCTGCTCGGCGGCGAGAGCGGCACCGGCAAGGAGCTGGTCGCCCGCCTGATCCATACCCTGGACGCGCGTGAGGACAAACGCGAGCTCGTCATCCTCGACTGCACGACGACCGTGCCGGAGCTTTCCGGCAGCGAGTTCTTCGGCCACGAGCGCGGCTCCTTCACCAGCGCGGTGGCGGCGCGCGACGGCGCCTTCGCGCTGGCCGACGGCGGGACCCTGTTCCTCGACGAGGTCGGCGAGCTGCCCCTGCGGCTTCAGGCCGAGCTGCTGCGGGTCGTGCAGGAGGGGACCTACAAGCGCGTGGGGAGCAACGCCTGGCAGCGGACGCGCTTCCGGCTGGTCACGGCCACGCACCGGGACCTGCTGAGCGAGGTCGAGGAGGGACGGTTCCGGCGCGACTTCTACTACCGCATCGCGGCCTGGACCTGCCGGCTGCCGCCGTTGCGCGAGCGGCGGGAGGACATCCCGCTGCTCGTGCGCCATTTCCTGGAGGAGCGCTACAGGCCGGAGGCGGCACCGGACGTCGATCCGGCGGTGCTCGAGCTGCTGCTCACCCGCGACTACCCGGGCAACGTCCGCGACCTGCGCCAGCTCGTGGGACGCATCGCCCATCGCCACGTGGGGAGTGGACCGATCACCCTGGGTGACGTGCCCGAAGAGGAGAGGCCCCGGGGGGAGCAGGCCGGGATCCAGGCGAGCGACGGCTTCGACGGCGCGGTCCGCCTGGCGCTCGCCCGCGGCCTGGGGCTCAAGGACATCGGCAATCTCGCCGCCGACACGGCGGTGCGGATCGCGGTCGAGGAGGAGAGCGGCAACCTGAAGCGGGCCGCCGACCGGCTGGGGGTCACCGATCGCGCCCTCCAGATGCGCCGGGCGGCAAGGCGGCGGGAGGAGGCGTAGCTCAGACCCGGAAGGGATCCGCCTCCCACGGATCGCGCGCCTCCTCCTCGGGAGGCACGGCGGCCGGAACGGCGACGCGGCCTGGGACGGCAACCGGCTCACCGGCGGGCCGCATCAGTCGCAGGATATTTCCGGCCAGGACCTTTCTTTCCTCTCGGGGCGGGAAGCCCAGCGCCCGCACCTTCGCGAGCTCGACGCCGGGGTGGAGCCAGGGGCCGTCCGACCCGAAGAGGATCTTGCTCGCGCCCGCCCGCTTCGCCGCCTGCTCCAGGATGTCGAACCGGCGCACGCCCGAGGTGTCGGTGTAGACGTTCGGGTGCCGCACCAGAGGGTCGATCAGCGCGAGCTGGGCTCGCCAGTCGTCGGCGAAGCTCCCCAGGTGAGGGATGATGAAGTTGACGTCCGGATACTCGGTCGCTAACAGTTCGACGACCGGGACCTCCCCCATCACGTCGTAGAGCACCGGCAACCCGTAGGCCTTGGCGGCCTCGCAGATCTCCCGCGTGATACGCGCGTCGTGCCGATGGACCTTGATGCCGCGGAAGCCATGCCGCTCCACGGCCTCGCGCACCAGCAGCTCCACCCGCCCCCGGTCGCGCGCCGGGTGGATGAACGCGAAGCCGTAGAAGCGTCCCGGCCGGCTGCGCACGATGCGGGCCACCTTGCGGTTCGCCACGCGGTAGTCCGAATGGAACGCCGCGAACAGGACAGTGCGGTCGATCCCCGCCGCGTCCGCCCACCGCAGATAGCCGTTCAGGGGGGCGTTCGTGTCCCAGGGACCGGTGAGGCCGTCGCCCTTTCCCGCGTGACAGTGGCAGTCGATGATCATGGCCGCATTTCCTGCCTTCTGCTCGACGCCTATGGACAGGGTATGGGAGTGGGAAACGTCCTCATGAAGGTGGCCGCCTGCCCCAGGCACGAAATGAGATCCTCCCGAGTGAGGTTCTTGGCGATGACGAGGATCACCCGCCCGGTGCTGTGGCACAGGAATCTGCCGCAGGTCCCGGGCCGGATGATCTCCCACCAGTTCCCGCCCTTGCTCCGGACGAGCAGCGCCGGCACCTGCTGATCGGGCTTGAAGATTCCGAAGAGGGGTCCGGCCTCGACCATACCGAGGAGAAACAATGCGTCCGCGACCTGGGTAGGATTTCCACTTCTTTCCATGCTGATCAGCGCGCGCTGGGCATCGACATCGATCCGTGGATGGATCACTCGTTGCCAGAATGGCTTCGTAGGCGTAGGGACCTCTTGCTCCTCGGCCGTCGATCTAGCTCCCAGATCAACGACGATCGTTGGGCCCTGACGCATCCAGCGTCCGCTCGATGCCGTGCCTCCCATGGTTGCTCTCATGGCTGCTCTCCCTTTCTTGTCCGGTTCTCACTTGATATTCGCCACGATGAAGCTCCGCACCGTCTTGTTGACGAACACCGCCCGGTTGGCCTTGCCCGGGATCGCGGGGTCGTCGCCGGAGATGTGGATGCCCACGAGCACCCGCCCGCCCATGTCGGACGAGCGCCGCACCCACACCGGGCTGCCGCTGTGGCCGGGACAGGTGTCGTTGAGGTAGTGGAGGATGCCGCCGGCGAGACGCACGGTGAGGTCGTAGGCGCGATACGGGACGGTGCCGCAGAGCGCGTGGCGGCGCTTGTCGCCGAGCAGGCTGTGCCGGCAGCGGTTCAGCGGCCGTTTGGGATCGCGGCAGAAGTACTTCTTTCCGCTCGGCTTGTCGGCGGGGTAGCCGGACAGGTTCACCTTGATCTTGCCGGCCGGCAGCGGCAGGGCCCCGGAGGAGAGGATGCTCGTCCCCACGGGATCGCCCGGGTTGCGGTGGGGCTTGAGCGTCCAGTAGCCGATCTTCTTGCCGATCGGGTCGGCTAGGTGGATGATCCCGTAATCGGTCGGCGAGCCACCGCTGAAGCCGGGAGCGAGGATGAAGTTCACCGCCTGCGTGGCCGGCAGCGGCTCCAGGGTGCCGCTGCGCCCGGGGATGACGCGCATCCGCTTCGGATCGAGGCTCGCCAGGCAGTGGCCCGCCGTGAGCACGGTACGCGGACCGATCAGCGTGCCGGTACAGATCGCGCGGCGGCCGATCCCGGGCAGGTCGTACTCGAAGTTGCAGATGTAGCGGAAGGGAGCGTCGGTCGTCTTATTGACGAAGACCCGCGTGTCCTGGGGAGGGATGATCTCGGGCTCCAGCTCCTCTTCGAACGCGAAGGGCTGTTCGAAGTCGAGGTCGCCGATCCGGCGACCTGTTTCCGGCTCGTATTCCTCCTCGAAGTCCAGGTCCCCGATCGTCCGCTCGAATCCGAGACCCGGAGCCGAGCTCTCGTACGATGTTCCGGCGCAATTTGGGCAAGCCATGATTCACCTCCGTAAGAAGCGTTTCATTTTCGGTGCGCTCAGCTCCCTTTCCCGGCAGCGACCTGCCGGAAGAGCTGATCGAAGATCTGGTTCAACTGGCGGTCGGACTTGAAGATCTCCGGGCCTCGTTTCGAATAGTCGAGCAGGGCCTTCCTGGTGGCCTCGTCGAGCTTGCCGGTGATAGGTACCGTCCGCCTCAGCACGGCGCCGAGCGCCTCCTGGACGAAGCGCAGCGTGGTCGCCCCCTTGGTGATCCGCCCCCGGCCTTGGTTGGTGTCGCAGTGGAAGTGGTCCCGGTGGTCGGAGCGGTGGTAGTCGATGACGGTGGCGAAGGACAGGCGCAGGCAGGCGTTGAGGCGCCGCAGGAGCGCGCGCTGCTCGC
>DASWME010000210.1:0-2372 GCA_036399915.1 Thermoanaerobaculia bacterium | reverse complement strand
AACCGGAGCGAAATCGAGCCGTTGATCGGGTTCTTCGTCAACACGTTGGTGCTGCGGACGGACATCTCCGGCAGTCCATCGTTCGATGCGCTCCTGGCGCGCGTCCGCGAGGTGACTCTCGGGGCCTATGCGCACCAGGATCTACCCTTCGAACAGCTCGTCGAGGAGCTGCACCCGGACCGCGACACCAGCAGGAACCCGATCGTTCAGGTCATGCTCACGCTGCAGAACTTCCCGCTGCCGGAGATCCTCTTACCCGGGCTATCGATCCGGCCGCTGGAAGCCAGTGAGGGTACGTCGAAGTTCGACCTCAGCCTCTTCCTGGTCGAAGCCGGGCCCGGGCTCCTGGCCGCGGCCGAGCACAGCACGGACCTCTTCGACACCTCGACAATCGACCGCCTGCTCCGCCATTTCGCGAGCCTGGCCGCGGCTGCTGCGGCGGACCCCGAGTGCTCCATCGCGGAGCTCCCGCTGCTCCCCGAAGCCGAGTGCCACCAGCTCCTCGCCGAGTGGAACGACACCGCGGCCGCGCCGGGGGAGGGCATCGCCGATCTCTTCGAGGCCCAGGTGGAACGCTCACCCGAGGCCGTGGCGGTGGTCTTCGGCGACCGGCGCCTCTCCTACCGGGAGATCAACCGTCTCGCCAATCGCCTGGCCCACCGCCTGCGCGAGGTCGGGGTGGGACCCAGCGCGCGCGTGGGGTTGTGCGTCGAGAGGTCTCCAGAGCTGGTGGCGGGGCTCCTGGGCATCCTCAAGGTCGGCGGCGCCTATGTGCCGCTCGATCCCGCTCACCCGCGTGCTCGCCTCGCGTACCTGTTCGAGGACTCGGCGGTCACCACGCTGGTTACGGAGGGGAGGCTGGTCCCCGGACTCCCCGTCCTCGCCGGGGGCGGGCCACGGATTGTCTGCCTCGATGGCTTGGAGGAAGCGCCCTCTGCCGGCGGGAATCCGCCGCGGACGGCGGGACCCGCGGACCTCGCCTACATGATCTACACGTCCGGCACCACCGGCCAGCCCAAGGCGGTGATGGTCGACCACGGCAGCCTGGCGGCCACCCTGGCCGCGACCCGCCGTCTCTTCGCCTTCGCAGCTGGCGACCGGATGCCCTGCATCGCTCCCTTCTCGTTCGACATCTTTCTCTTCGAGCTGCTCTCGCCTCTCCTCACCGGCGGCACCGCAATTCTGTTCCCGCTGCGCCCCACCCTCGACGTCGAGGCGCTGGCGGCCTCGCTGGCGGAGGCGACGCGGTTCCACGCGGTCCCCGCTCTGATGCGGCAGGTTGTCGAAGCGGTGCGGCGCGCGGGACCCGTGCCGGCGGACGGGTACGCCGGCCTGCGCACGCTGTTCGTGGGGGGCGATGCGGTGCCCGCGGACCTGCTCGCCGATCTGCACGCGACGTTCCCGCGGGCGCAGACCTGGGTCCTCTACGGCCCGACCGAGGGGACGATCCTGTGCTCGGCCCACCCGGTCCCGGCTGAGGGCCCCGCGCGGCCGTTGCTGGGCCGGCCGCTGGACGGCGCCAGGCTCCTGCTCTGCAACCGCGACGGCCAGCTGGTGCCGGTAACCATTCCCGGCGAGATCTGGATCGGCGGGGCTGGAGTCACCCGCGGCTACTGGAACAGGGACGCGCTTACCGCTGAGAAATTCGTCGCCCGCGACGGCGAACGCTTCTTCCGTACCGGCGACCTCGCCCGCCGGCTGGCCGACGGCAACCTGGAGTTCCTCGGGCGCATCGACCAACAGGTCAAGATCCGTGGCTTCCGCGTCGAGCCGGGCGAGATCGAGAGCGTCCTCGCGCGGCATCCCGAGGTGCACGCGGCCGTGGTCGCGGCCGTGGACGATCCCTCCGGTGCCGAGACGGCAGGCAAACGCCTCGCCGCCTACGTGGTCCGCTGCCCCGCAGCAAGCGACGAGGCCCTCGCCGCCGGCCAACAGGGCCAGGGGGAGGCCGCTGCAGCCGAGCACGTCGTGGAGTGGCAGACGCTCTACGATGAGACCTACGGCCGGCACGGCCAGGACGTCGATCCCACGTTCGACACCGAGGGGTGGAACAGCAGCTACACGGGCGAGCCGATCCCGGCCGGGGAGATGCGGGAGTGGGTCGAGAGCACGGTCGAGCGCATCCTCGCCCTGGGGCGCCGGCGTGTCCTCGAGGTGGGCTGCGGCACCGGCCTGTTGCTGTTCCGGATCGCGCCCCATGCCGAGCTGTACCGGGGGACGGATTTCTCCCGCGTCGCCCTGGACTTCGTGCAGCGGCACCTGGACCAGGCCGGGCGGGAAGGGAGGGCCCTGCCGCAGATCTCGCTGGCCCAGGGCACCGCCGACGACTGGAGCGCCGTCGAGCCGGGCGGCTTCGACCTCGTCGTCCTCAA
>DASWME010000209.1:0-25053 GCA_036399915.1 Thermoanaerobaculia bacterium | reverse complement strand
GAGCACGGCCGGGCAGGGGGAGCAGCGGGCGTCGAGCAGGTCCCGCATCGCCTCTTCGACGCCGGGGGAGGCGTCCAGGGCCGCCTCGCACCAATGCTCCAGGATCGGCCCCTTGGGCCCCACCGGGAGCAGCCGGTGGGCGGTGTGGATGGCGGCGCCGAGGCGGGCCGTGGCCTCGGCCTCCGGCGAGACCGCCGGGGGAGGGAGGCGGGGGAGGAGCCGCCGCCAGTCCACCGTCTCCGCGAGCATCCCCGAGAGGTTCAGCACCTCGGCGGCCACCGCGGCCATGGCGACCTGGATGCCTTCGGCCGTCAGGTGGCAGTAGTCGAGGAAGAGGCGGCGGTCCGGCAGGGAGGACCCGGTGTGCGCCGCGAACACCGCCTCCAGGTCGACGCAGGAGAAGCCGAAATCCCTGACCGCCTCCAGGAGCGCCCCCCGGGCGGTCGAGGTGATCTGGGGAACCGCCAGGAACGCCAGGGTCGCGTAGCAGGCGGTATCCACGGCCGCGATGGCGTCCGGCTTCGCTCGCTGCAGAGAACCCTCGGCCTTGGCGGCCCGGACGAGCAGGCTCCAGGTCGAGCTGCACTGACGGTGGTCCAACTCCAGCATCGCGTCCAGGGTTTCGAGGGCTCCCGTGAAGTCCCGTTGGTCGATCCGCTCACCAGCTTCCCGGTAGAGGGCGTGCCAGCGGACCGTCCCGTCCCCCGGCAGCCAGACGGGAGGCTGGCGGTTCTCCCAGTCGGCGAGGTTGACTTCGGGGATCACCAGCACGACGGGGATCTGGACGGCCCGGGCGATCTGGGCCACGGTGCCGAGCGCCTCGCTGACCTTGCGCCGGAGCCGTTCATCCGCCAGCCGGACCGGGCCTTCGGGTCCGTGCTCGCGGAGGGCCCGGGCATACTCCTGCCGGGCCGCGACGGAGGGAGCGTAGGGGGAGACCTCCGGGGTCTCCAGGAGGTTCCAGTTGTTGCCGGCGAAGATCACCAGCACGTCCGGATTAATCTGGAGGGACGCCCGCACGGTCTCGGTGAGGACGGGGAGGGTTTCGTTGGTGCGGGCGAGGTCGATCACCTCGAAGCTCCCTTCGCCGCCGGCGGCCCGGAGCTGCGCCTCCAGGACCTGCGCGGGGGTCAGGTGCGGGGCATAGAGGTAGCCGGCCGCGGCCGATTCCCCGAAGAAGCACACGCGCAAGGGAAGCTCCGACTTTTTGGGCCGCAGCACCTTCGTCGCCGCGTTGTGGTCTCCCAGGGGCAGGGGATCGGGGCGGACGAAGGCGCGCTCGCCATCGATCTCCCGCGGCTCCCAGATGCTGATGGGCCAGGGCGGGCGGGGGAGGGGGCGGGGCTCCGGCGGCCTGGAAGGCCCGCCGAGCAGGCCGGCGGCCTGGAGAAGGCGAACGGTGCGGAGCCCCTCGGGGGAGGCGAGAAGGCGGGCGAGGTCGTCGAAGAGGGCCCTCATACGAAGGTATACAGATCCTCCGACACCGTCTCCCCGAAGCCGCTGCGGGCCCGCTCCCGCCAAGCGGGGAGCAGCTCGGCCCAGTTAGCCGGGATCGTCTCCCGGTCGATCAGGAAGTCCTCCAGCACCAGGCAGTCGATCTCCGACACTCCCAGGCAGGACAGGGTGTCCACGGGGGAACGGACGATCGGCTCGCCGCGTATGTTGAAGGAGGTGTTCACCAGTGCCGGGCAGCCGGTCCGGCGCTGGAAGGCCTCGAGCAGGGCGGCGTAGCGGGGCGCTTCCGCGGCGTCGACCGTCTGGGGTCGCGCCGAGCCGTCCACGTGGGTCACGGCGGGCAGGTCGAGAGGAGAGATCACCCGGCAGGTCTCCAGCATGAAAGGGGAGGGATGGCCGAGGTCGAAGTGCTCCCCGGCGTGGGCGGCGAGCACGCTCGGAGCGAAGGGGCGGAACGCCTCCCGCTTCTTGACCAGCCGGTTCAGCCGCTCGCGCACCCCGGGGGCGCGGGGATCGGCCAGCAGGCTGCGCGCTCCCAGGGCCCGGGGGCCCAGCTCCATGGCGCCATGGAACCAGCCGATGACCCTGCCCTGGACGAGCCGGTCCACCACCGCCTCCAGGAGGTCTGTCTCGCGGCCGCGGAAGTCCAGGGCGGCGATGCCGGTCGCAGCGACCAAGCCGGCGACCTCGTCCGCGCTCCAAGCGGGTCCGAGATAGACCTGCCGGAGCGGTCCGGTCCCGGGGCGCTGCCCGGTCAGCTCGACCCAGGCGAGCGCGGCGGCGCCCAGGCAGCCGCCCGAGTCGCCGGCCGCCGGCTGCACGAACAGGCGTGCAAAAGGACCCTCGCGCACGATGCGGCCGTTGGCTACCACGTTGAGCGCGACCCCGCCGGCCATGCAGAGGTCGGGCAGGCCGGTCTGCTCGTGGAGGTAGCCGACCTTCGCGAGGAGGATCTCCTCCAGGACGGTCTGGAGGCTCCGGGCCACGTCCTGGTGGAAGCGGGTGATCTCGGAGCCGCGGCGGCGCGGCGGCTCGCCGAAGAGGCGCGGTAGGGCGTCGGAGTACATGCACCGGCCGCGGATGAAATCGAAGTACTGGAGGTCGAGCCGGTACTGCCCGCCGGAGCCGGACGAAACGAGCTGGCGCATCTCCGCGAGGTACCGCGGCTCGCCATAGGGAGCGAGGCCCATCACCTTGTACTCGCCGTCGTTGACCTCGAAGCCCAGGTAGGAGGTGAGGGTGGAGTAGAGGAGGCCGAGCGAGTGAGGGAACTCCACCTCCTCGAAGGGCTCGATGGCGCTGCCGCCGGCGCGGCCGTAGGTGGTGGTGGCCCATTCGCCGACGCCGTCCACGGTGAGCACGGCGGCCGCGGGAAAGCCAGAGAAGAAGAAGGCGCTCGCGGCGTGGGAGAGGTGGTGGTCGAACGTGAGGATCGGCCCCTCGAAGCCCAGTCCCTCACGGATGGCCCGCTCAGGTCCGCCGGGGTCGAGCCAGGCGAGGTCGACCGCTCCGGCCGGGATCCCGGCCCAGAGCTGGCGGGAGAGCTTCTTGACGGGGGACTCGTAATAGGCGACGCAGTCGAGGTCGGCGATGCTGACCCCCCCCTGGCGCAGGCACCACCGGAAGGCGGAAACCGGCAGCCGCGGATCGTGCTTGACGCGCGAGAACCGCTCCTCCTCGGCCGCGGCCACCAGCCGGCCGTCCTGAAGCAGACAGCAGGCGGACTCGTGAAAGAACGCGGAGAGACCCAGGACGTTCATGGAGGCGGCGGGGAGTGGGCCGCGGTCGCCGCCAGGATCGCCAGTACGCCCACGAGCGGCAGGTGGTGGCGGGCGCCGCTCTCGAAGACACTGTCGATCATCCAGAAGTAAAGGATGGTCAGCAGGAAGAGCACGACCTCGGCGCGCCGGTGCCAGAGGGTCGTCCTGCGGACCAGGAAGGCGGCGAGCACCAGGGCCCAGACTCCCCACCACCAGGCGTTGGCGGACAGCTTGGCCAGGCCATAGAGGACGCCCCCGATCCGGCCGACCCGCTTGATCTCGTAGAAGCCCGTGGCGTCGTCCCCCAGGAAGAGGACCTGCTTCTTCAGGGAGAGGAGGAAGAAGTCTTCCGGGTTCTCGCCGATCCACTCCCGGCCCCACCGGTAGCCGAGCCGGTCCTGCGTCAGCTCGTCGTACCCCCGCAGCGAGCGCTCGCCGTCTTTGATCCAGCCGCCCGTCGCCAGAGGATTGTTGGCCCGGTAAAAAACGTTGCCGCCGTTGGTCGAGACCAGCACGGGGGCGCCGAGGACCTGGTAATTCCTCCAGGTCCACGGCAGGACGACGAGGGCCATGCCGAGCATGAGAAGGACGAGGCGCGCCGCGGCCCGGAGCGCGGGAGTGCGCAGAAGGATCTCATAGGCGAGGAAGGCTCCGACGAGCAGCATCAACGCCGGCTGGGTCAGCATCGCATATCCCAGCACCAGGCCCGCCGCGAGCCGGGTCGCCGCCGCCCCGCCCACCGAGCGCCGTTCGCCGGCCTTGAGATAGAGGAGGAGGACAGCCGGCAAGAGGAAGACGATGACCATCTCCTTGCTCGCCCGGCCGGCCGAGGCGATCAGGTTCGGCCAGAGCGCGAGGAGCAGGGTGGCAAGCCGGGCGATCCCCTCACTGAAGCGCAGCGCCAGGGCATAGACCACCAGGACGGTCCCCGCGTAGAGCAGGAGATTGGCGATGGCAACCGCCCGGAGGCCGACGCCGAGGACCTCGAAGTGGGCGAAGAGGAGGAAAGGGTACCCGGGCGGCCAGGCGGCCCATTCGCCATGCCGTGTCTGGTAGGACTGCCCCTCGGCGAGCCGCACGGCAAGGTCGTAGTAGGAGCGCCCGTCGGAAGTGAACGGCGCGGGGAAGAGCAGGACCCAGGCGATTCGCAGGACGATTCCTGCCACGATCATGGCCGCGAGCCACCGGCGGCGGGGAATGGCTTCCAGGCGCTCGCCGGCCGCCCGGAGCAGCGCGGCAAGCCGGTGCCGGACAGCCCAGAGGCCTGCGGCGGCTGCCGTGGCGACGGCGATCCCCAGCGCGATGCCCGGCGTGCGGCCGCCGCCGGCCAGATCCCAGGTGAGCTTGGGCACGCTGAACAGGGCCTCGCCGGCGACCGCCAGGAAGAGAACGGCCAGGAGCCGGCTCGCCGCGGCGGTCCAGCCTGGAGGCACGACGAGCGCATCGGCCTCGATACCCGGGGCTGCAGGCCGGACCGGCGCCGAAGAGGCGAGGGTCGCAGGAAGCGGGGCGAGCGAGTGAGTACGAACGGAAGGATCGGACAGCATCGCTTCTCCTCGAAAGGATATGAACAGCTACAGCACGCCGGAGGGCGCTGGTCTGCGAGGGAAGCAAAGATGAGGCCAGGAAGTCAATGTTTGGCCATAGGCAACTTCTAAACAGTGAGAAAAGTGCTTGAAAAGGGACGCTTTTTCAGGACGGGAGGGGTGAGGCGAAACGCGCGGAGCCGATCCTCTCCCGGGGAAGCTCCCCTGCTGTTGCCGCCAGGATCGCCAGGATGGCCACGAGCGGCACATGATGGCGGCCGCCGCTCAGGAAGACGCTGTCGGTCGCCCAGAAGCAGAGGACGGTCAGCAGGAAGAGCGTGACTTCGGCGCGCCGGTGCCAGGGGGTGGTCCGGTGGACCAGGAAAGCGGCGAGCATCAGGGCCCAGATTCCCCACCACCAGGCGTTGGTGACCAGCTTCGCCAGGGCATAGAGGATCCCCCCACTCCGGCTGCCGTGCTTGATCGCGTACAGGCCGATGGCGTCGTCCCCCAGGAAAAGGATCTGCTTTTTCAGGGCGAGGAGGAGGAACTCGTCCGGGTGGTCGCGGATCCACTCCTTGCCCCACTGATAGCCGAGCCGGTCCCGCGTCAGCTCGTCGTATCGCCTCAGGGGGCGCTCGCCGTTCTTCATCCAGCCGCCATTCGCCCGGGGATTGTTGGCCAGGTAGAAGGCATCGCCGCCGTTGGTCGAGACCAGGACGGGAGCCGCGAGAACCTGATAGTTCCTCCAGGTCCAGGGGAGGACGACGAGGGCCATGCCGAGCCCGAGCAGAGCGAGGCGTCCCGCGGCCCGGAGGATGGGGGTCCGCAAGAGGATCTCATAGGCAGTGAACACCCCGGCGAGCAGCATCACCGAGGCATGGGTGAGGGACGCATACCCCAGCATCAGGCCCGCCGCGAGCCGCATCGCCGCCCCGCGCCACGAGCGCCGCTCGTTGGCCCGTAGGTAGAGAAGGAAAGTGGCCGGCAGGAGGAAGACGAGGACCATCTCCTTGCTCGCCACGCCGGCCGAGGCGATCAGGTTCGGCCAGAGAGCGAGGAGCAGGGTGGCGAGGCGGGCGGTCCCTTCGCCAAAGCGCTGGGCCAGCGGGTAGGTGACCAAGACAGTCCCTGCGAAGAGCAGGAGGTTGGCGACCGCCACCGCCAGGAGCCCGACGCCGAGGACCTTGAAGTGGACAAGGAGAAGGAAGGGGACTCCCGGCGGCCAGTAGGCCCGCTCCCCCTGCGGCGTCTGATAGGCGAGACCCTGCGCGAGCTGAGCAGCGAGGTCGTAGAAGGCGCGCGCGTCCGAGATGAGCGGTGGGGGGAAGAGCAGGACCCAGGCGATCCGCAGGGCGAGCCCCGCCGCGATCATGATCGCCAGCCACCGGCGGCGGGGGATCGCCGCGAGCCGCTCGCCGGCCGCCTGGAGCAGCGCCGCCAGCCGATGCCGGCCGGCCCAGAGACCGGCGACGGCCGCCGTGGCGATAATGGCGCCGAACGCGATGCCCGGCGCTCCGCCGCCGACGGTCAGATCCCAGGCGAGCTTGGGCACGCTGAACAGGGCCTCGACGGCGACGATCAGGAAAAGGATCGAGAGGAGCCGGCTCGCCACGGAGGTCCATCCCGAAGGCACGACGGCCTGGTCCGTCGCGACGGCCGGGACCGGGGAACGGGTGGACGCGGGAGCAATGACCGTGGCCGTGGAGAGCCTCCTCAAGATGACGGTGAACCGCTACAACGAGCGGGGAGGAAGCAAAGATGGGGCCAGAGAGGGGGACCCCCCACCTGGAAAAGCGGAATCCGGTGCTGTCTCAGGGACCGGGGATCAGGGAGTCAGCGCGCGGAGCCGGTCTGTTCCCCAGGGACACCCCTGCCGCCGCGGCCAGGATCGCCACGACGGCCGCGAGCGGCATATGGTGACGGCCGCCGCTCACGAAGATGCTGTCGATCGCCCAGAAGTAGAGGACGGTCAGCAGGAAGAGCACGACCTCGGCCCGCCGATGCCACGGGGTGGTCCGGTGGACCAGGCAGGCGGCGAGCATCAGGGCACAGATCCCCCACCACCAGGCGTTGGTGACCAGCTTCGCCAAGGCATAGAAGCCCCCCCCGATCCGGCCTCCGCGCTTGCTCTCGTATAGGCCGATGGAGTCGTCTCCCAGGAAAAAGATCTGCTTTTTCAGGATGAGGAGGAGGAACTTGTCCGGGTTCTGGCGGATCCACTCCTTGCCCCACTGATAGCCGAGCCGGTCCCGCGTCAGCTCGTCGTAGCCCCTCAGGGAGCGCTCGCCGTTCTCCATCCAGCCGCCCATCGCCCGGGGATTGTTGGCCAGGTAGAAGGCCTCGCCGCCGTTGGTCGAGACCAGGACGGGAGCGTCGAGGACTTGGTGGTTCCTCCAGGTCCAGGGGAGGATGACGAGGCCTATGCCGAGCCCGAGCAGGGCGAGGCGCCCCGCGGTTTGGAGGATTGGGGTCCGCAAAAGGATCTCGTAGGCAAGGAACACTCCGGCGAGCAGCATCATCCCCGGTTGGGTGAGGGTCGCATACCCCAGCAACAGGCCCGCCGAGAGCCGCATCGCTGCCCCGCGCCACGAGCGCCGCTCGCCGGCCTGCAGGTAGAGGAGGAGGATGGCCGGCAGGAGGAAGACGAGGATCATCTCCTTGATTGCCACGCCGGCCGAGGCGATCAGGTTCGGCCACAGCACGAGGAGCAGGGTGGCGAGGCGGGCGGTCCCTTCGCCGAAGCGCTGGGCCAGCGGGTAGGTGACCAGCACGGTCCCCGCGAAGAGCAGGAGGTTGGCGGTCACCACCGCCAGGAGCCCGACGCCGAGGACCTTGAAGTGGACCAGAAGAAGGAAGGGGTATCCCGGCGGCCAGAAGGCCCGCTCACCATGCCGCGTCTGATAGGTGAGGCCCTGAGCGAGCCGCGCGGCGAGGTCGTAGTAGGAGCGCCCGTCCGAGGCGAAGGATGCGTGGAAGAGCAGTATCCAGGCGATCCGCAGGGCGAGCCCCGCCGCGATCATGATCGCGAGCCATCGGCGGCGTGGGATTGCCGCGAGCCGCTCGCCGGCCGCCTGGAGCAGTGCCGCGAGCCGCCGCCGGCCGGCCCAGAGACCGGCGACGGCCGTCGCGGCGATGGCGGCGCCGAGCGCAATACTCGGCACTCCACCGCCGCCGGCCAGATCCCAGGTGAGCTTGGGCACGCTGAACAGGGCCTCGACGGCGACGATCAGGAAAAGGATCGAGAGGAGCCGGCTCGCCACGACGGTCCATCCCGGAGGCACGCCCGGAGGCACAACGGGCTGATCTGTCTCGATGGAGAGCATCGCTTCTCCTCAGGAGGACGGAACAATCAACGAGAGGCTGCCCGCTTTTGCGGCTTCTCCTCCCCGAGGGCCACGAGGCGGCGGGCGGCCAGGGCGTGGGTGGACATCGGCTCGTCTGCCGGATCCTGTGGCGGCGCCACCCTCTTATAGTACTTGCGAGCCACGTCCGGCAGGCCGTAGTGCTCGGCGAGCCGGCCGAAGACGTACCAGTCGTCCGCGTCGGGCGCCTCGCCCTGCCTGACGGCGAGAGACTGCAGGATGAGCTGGTGAGCCTCGGCCGTCTTGCCCATCTCGGCGTAGATCGAGGCGAGAGTGTGGAGGGCGGCGGCATTGTCATAATTCGACAGGGCCGCCGCGCGCTGGCCGTAGTCGACCGTCTTCTCGTCGATCCGCCCGCGCTCGAGGAGCAGCCAGGCGAGCTGGTTGAAGTCCGCCGCGCCGGCCTTGCCGGTGCCGACGAGCTGCGTGTAACGCTCCTCGGCCCCGTCGAGGTCCCCGGCTTCGACGGCCGCGCTGGCGAGCAGGCGCAGGGCGGTCTCGTCACCCGCGTTCCTCTGGAGCCGGCGCCCGGCGAGGGCGCGGACCTCGTCCCAGCGCTTCAGGGACGAGAGCGCCAGCACGTGGAGACCCTCGGCGTTCTCGGAGCCCGGGGCGGCCTCGACCAGCCGGCGCGAGATCTCCGCCATCTCCGCGTACCGGTGGGTGCCATAGTGGTGGAGGGCAAGGGCCACGTCCAGGGCATTGCGCCGGGCGTCGGTGGCCGCCGCCGTGCGGCACTCCAGCAGAGCCGGCAGCGCCCTGGCCGCTTCCTCGACGTCGAGCAGAGCCGCGGCCGCACAGCGGGCGTCCTCGGCGCCGGCCGCCGCACCCCGGGTCCAGAGCGCTGGAAAGGGGTTCCGTGGGATCGGATCGCCGTCTTTGGCCTGGGCGCTCCCCGCGAGATCGGACGCCCAGTCCAGCCACTGCCGCGCGCCCTCGAGGTCGTTCCGCCCGAGGCGGCGCAGGGCCTCGGCGCCGAGCATCGGCAGGGAGGTGCTCACGCCCGCGATCTTGTACTCCGTCCCCTCCCGCACGACGTAGACCTCGAAGGTGGAGCCGCCGTCGAGGGGAGAGGCGAAGTTGATGCGGTAGCCGACGCCGTCGTTGCCGCTCACCGTCTCCCGCAGGCCACCCAGGGCAAGGTCCAGCGCCACTTCGAGGGGCACCTCCTTCGTCTTCATCTTCTTGCGGGCCGCCGTGAAGCCGGTCGCGAAGAGCCGCGCGGCGTCGTCGCCCGAGCTGAGGAGCGCCGGCGCGACCTCGCGGGAGAAGAGGCTGGCGAACCGCCTGGCGTCAGGCTCCTCGCGGGTGGAGGCGATGAGGGTCAAGAGCCGCTTCACCGGCGTCGCCGGCTGGTCCGCGGGGAACGCGGCGTCCTCGTAGCGTTTCGCGCGGCGCAAGAGATCCGCCAGAGAGAGCACGGCGGCGGCGTTTCCCGACTGCCGTGCGGCCCGTTCCAGGAGGGCCGCGGCCTCGGGGTAGCGGCGCGCCAGCAGCAGGCTCTGCGCCGCCTGCTGCAGGGCGTCGGCGCGGGAGCTGTCATCGCCGTACTTGCGCTCGCTCTCGCGCACCGCCGCCTCGGCTCCCCCGGTGGCCGCGGTGGCCACGATGGAGAATACGGCGCCGGTCGCCGAGTCCTTCATCTGAGCGGCCAGGTCCTTGGCTTCCGCGAAGCGTCCCGCCCGCACCAGGGCGACCAGAAGGTTGTCGTCCACGTTGCCGTTGCCGAGGTCCTTGCGCAGGGCCCTGTACTCGTCGATGGCGGCGGTGAGGTCCGCCCTGGGGCTGTAGCGCTGCCCCTGGGCATCGTGCTCCAGGAGGATCGCGAGGTCGACGCGCGCGATCGCATCCTTGGGGTCCAGCTCTCCGGCCTTGCGGTAGGCCGCGATGGCGCCCGCGCGGTCGAAGCCGGGACCGAAGCGGCGGCCGAGGTCGTCGTGTTGCAGGATCCAGCCAAGGTCGCGCCAAGCGGGGGCGAACTTCGGCTCGAGCTGGCTGGCCCGCTGCGCTTCCTCGCGCGCCGCCTCGCCCATGCCGCCGGCGAGGAGCGCCCGCGCGATGCGGGTGCGGGGAAGGGCACTGTCTGGCGCCGCCGCGGCGAGCCGCTGAAACTCCGCGAGCGCCTCGCGCACCCGGCCGGCGGCGAGGTGGGCCTCGCCCGCCTGGTCGAACATCAGCAGCGAGGTCTTCTCCTGGAGCGCCTCGCGCACGCTCGACCGCAGGGCCTCGAACTCCTGTGCGGAGATGCGGCGCTTGCCGGTGTCGAGCCGGAAGGTGGCAGTGACGGAGCCGTCCCTGCCGGCGGCGTACTCCTCAGCCAGGATGGCCGTGCTGAAGCGGCGCACCCGGGAGGCCGGGAGGGGCTGGGGCACGAAGCCCGGGGGAGGAACGATGCGGTAGCGGACCTCCAGCGTCATCGGCCGGCTGAAGACGTAATCGCTCCGCCGGGCCCCGGCCTGCTCCTCTCCTGCGTCTTCGCCTTCCTCCTCTCCGAGGCCGGCGGCGATCTCGAAGGGCAGGCGCGTCAGCAGCGCCGCCGGGTTGACCCCCACGGCCGCGTTGCGGGTGTCGGTGAAGCCGCGGCGGGCGTTCTTGAACTCCACCCGCAGGCGCAGTGGGGTCGAGAGGTCGGTGGCCCTGGAGTGCTCAACCGTCCCCAGGTCCTCGGCGAGGTAGAGGGAGGAGGCGTAGCTCTTGAGCGACTGGCGCACTGCCTGGATGTCCTCTACGACGTAATAGGACCGCAGGTCGCGCTCGGGCTGCCCTGAGTACTCGGTGGTCTCGACGACGCGGGAGGGCCCGAGGTCGGAGAGGAAGAATTCCCGGGTCTCGACCTCGCGGTTGTCGGCGGCGGTAGCCTCGGGCGTGCGCGTGAGGCCGGTGGCCGTGGGGCTGGCGATCAGCGCCAGGCGCCCCTGGTCCGCGGCGGGCAGCTCGCCGGCCCGGGCATAGCGGTCGGTGGGATCGATCCAGAGGGCGGGCGCGCCGGGCACCACCACGATGGCGTGGTTGAACAGCCCCAGGCCGGGCAGCGACTCCTCGACGTCTGCGTCGTCCTCGGCGGCGTTGAGGAGGGCCACGTAGGCGGGGATGTCGGAGGCGCGCAGCATGGCGGTGAGCAGCACCGCCTTGTCCTTGCAGTCGCCGAACCTGCGCCGCAGGGTCTCGGCGGGCTTGCGGGGGATCAGGCCCCCTTCGCCCAGCTCGACGCCGGTGTAGCGGACCTCGTTCCCCAGCCGGGAGAGGTAGAGGTTGATCGTCTCGAGCTGCGAGGAGGCGGGGCCGCCCGCCGAGCGCAGGAAGCCCGAGAGGTCCGAGCCCTGGATCGCCTGGTCGACGATCTCGGAGTAACGGCTCGCGAGGTCGGCCCACGAGCGGCCGGTGGAGAAGGCCACGTAGGCCGCGCGCGGCACCTCCGGCGGCAGGCCGGGCTCGGGATCGTCCGCCGGCGCGAGGTCGCGGGCCTCGAAGACCAGGCGGCGGCGCGCGCCAGACACCGTCTCCTTCGGCTGCAGGCCCGGCAGCTTCCGCACCGCCCAGCGCAACGGCACCGACGCCGGAGCCTCCACCGTCAGCCGGGCGTGGCGTACCGGCACGCCCGGGTCGAGGCCGTGGAAACGCACCACGCCGGCAGCGAAGAATGGGGCGGTGTCGCGCACGATCACCTGCTGCTCCACCACGGCGCCCGGCTGCGTGGCAGGCAGCGGCGCGCGGATCACCCGGCCGTCCTCGAACATATCGGGCTCGTCCGGGGCCGTGCCGTTCTCGGTGATGGTGGCGGGATCGAGGGGGTGCTCGACGCCGTCCGGCGTGACGACGCGAGCCCGCACCTCCGGCCGCGCCTGGTGCCACGGCTCCCAGTCCTCCTCGACGGTCGACCAGCTCTCGTGGGCTCCCGAGGTCAGGATGCGATAGACGAGCCGCTGGACGTAGGTCTCGCGCCCCGCCTCGTCGTAGCCGTAGCTCGCCTCGGCGAGGAGCACGACGACATCGTCCCCTTCCTCGCCCTGGACCTTGGCGGCGGCGCGGGCGATCGCCGCGGGATCGGCCGTGAAGGGCGGGGCGTTCCAGGGCTCGGCCGTTTCGGCAGAAGCCGTTGCGGCAGGGCGCGCCTCCGTCCAGGCCGGAAGGAGGGATCCCCCAAGCGCCAGGGCGGTCAGAGCGAGGACGGAGAACGGTTTCGCGAGAGCGGGAAGGCGTCGGCGAGCGGTATGAGACATCGCTTCTCCCAGGAGAGGCTCCGGATTGAGACTTGTGGGAACGGCGCCGGGAATTCTAGCACGGGGCTCGACGCCTGCCCCTCGGGTTTGCGGCTCCCTGCCCGCTCTGGTATCTTTAAAAGTCCTGAGACAGGGAGGCGTCCGTCTTTGTCGCACCGCGGCCAGAGACCCACCGCCCTCGAACACGCCCGGCGGTTGACGGGTCGGTCTACAGAACCAACGGCCTGAGGAGGCCAGGAGCGACAGAGAATGGGCAAGAAGCTTTTCGTCGGAAACCTCAACTTCAAGACCAACGACGACGACCTGCGCGAGCTGTTCGGCCAGGCCGGCACCGTTGACTCGGCCACAGTGATGATGGACCGTGCGACCGGCCGCTCCCGCGGCTTCGGCTTCGTCGAGATGAGCGCCGATGAAGAAGCCGAGAAAGCGATCCAGCAGTTCAACGGCTATGAGTTCCAGGGGCGCAACCTGAACGTCAACGAGGCCCGCGAGCGCACGCCCGGCGGCGGCGGTCCGCGCGGCGGTGGTTACGGCGGCGGGTATGGTGGCGGCGGCCACCGTGGCGGCGGCTACGGCGGCGGTGACCGGGGCGGCCACGGCGGCGGCGACTACAACGCTGGTCCCAACTTCGGCGGCGGCGACGACTTCGGTGGCGGCAGCCCCGGCTTCGGCGGCGGATTCAACCGCGGCAACTTCAAGCCACGCAAGGAAGGCGGCAGCCGCCGGGGGCTGCGGGCCAAGAAGCGCAGCCTCTAGCTCGTTCCGGACAGCGATCTGTTTTTCGGGAGCCCTTCGAGGGCCCGCCTCGGAACTCCGCGCTCCCCCCTCCCCCGCGATCGCGCCTTCAGTACAGATCGAACACCAGGATCCGCCCCTCCAGGGGCCCGTTCATCACCGGGATCCGGCGCCGGGGCCGGAGGCCGATGTGCTTGCCGCGGTCCTCGCCGCCGGCGAGCACGGCGGCTTTCCACCCCTTGAAGCGCCGCTTGAGGAGGTCGCCCAGAGCGCGCCAGCGCTCCGCGTCCGTGCCGAGGCGCTCGCCGTGGGGTGGGTTCACCACCACGAGCCCGGGTCCGGCCGGCGGCTGGAACTCCATGGCGTCGCCACGGGTGAGGGTGGCGCGGTCGAGGAGGTTGGCCCGCTCGAGGTTGGCCCGCGCCGCCGCCAGGGCCTCGGCGGAGAGGTCGTTGCCGAAGAGGCGGACGCCCGGGCCGGGAACGGGCAGAGGCTCCTGGAGAAGAGCGGTGAAGGCCCGTGGGTCGTAGCCGGGGAGGCGCTCGAACGCCCAATGGCGCCGCAGCCGGCCGGCAGGCCAGCCGAGGGCGATCCAGGCCGCCTCGACGAGCAGCGTTCCGGAGCCGCACATGGGGTCCACCACCGGTCCGCGGCCGTCCCAGCTGGAGGCGAGCACGCAGGCGGCGGCGAGCTGCTCGCGCACCGGGGCCGCGGTGACGGCGGCCCGGTAGCCCCGGCGGTCGAGCGGCTCGCCGGAGGTGTCGAGCAGCAGGGTGGCCCGGTCGCGGTGGAGGCGCAGGCGCAGGTGGAGGTCCGGGTCCTCCCGGTCCACGTCGGAGCGCCGGCCCCAGCGGTCGCGCTGACCGTCTACCAGGCCATCCTTGAGGGAGAGCGCCGCCCAGCGGGTGTCGTGCACCTCCGACGCCGTCGACGTGGCCTGGATGGCGAAGCTGCGGTCCGGGTGGAACAGGGCGGCCAGGTCGAGCCCTCCTCGCTGGAGCCTGGGACCGGGCCGGCCGGAGACCAGAGCCCGCGCCCCGGCCGCGAGGGCCGGGCCGTCCCTCGCCTCCCACGAGGCCAGCTCCACGAGCACACGGTTGGCCGTGCGCAGCCGCCAGTTGGCGCGCCAGCAGTCCCGCCAGTCCCCGGTGAACGAGACGGCGCCTCGCTGGCGCTGGAGGTCGCGGGACCCCAGGTCGCGCAGCTCCCCTTCCAGGATCTCCTCCAGCCCGAGCACGCAGGTGGCGACGAGGCCGAGGCGCATGGGGCGGAGTGTATATCGCGGCCCGTAGCGTGCATGGACGTTGCCCATGAGGCGCTCGACGTTCCTGCTGCTGTTCCTCACCCTCGCCGCTCCCCTCGCCGCCGAGGAGGGGTGGACCTTCCAGGCGTCGCTCGGCGCCGCCGCCAACCTGGAGACCACGTTGAAGATCCGGCAGTCCGGCTTCGCGGACATCGAGGTGAACGCGGATTACGAGACGCGGCCGTTCGACCCTCCCCTCTACTACTCGCTCCGGGTCGGCCGGTGGAGCGGGCGGGGCGGCTGGGAGGTCGAGCTGATCCACCACAAGCTCATCTTGCGGAACCCGCCGCCCGAAGTCCGGCGGTTCGAGATCTCGCACGGCTACAACCTCATCACCGTCAACCGCGGCTGGGACCTGGGGCACTTCCTCCTCCGGGCCGGGGCCGGCGCCGTGTTGGCCCATCCGGAAGGGGCCCTTCGCGGCCGGCCGGTGAACCCCGGCAACGACTATCATCTCACCGGGCCAGCGCTGCAGGTAGGAGTGGAGAAGAGGTTCAGGCTCGGAGCGAGCGGCATCCTGGGAATCGAAGGGAAGGTCTCCGCCGCCCGGGCGACCATGCCGATCGAGGCAGGCGAGGTGGAGGCGCCCAATATCGCGGGTCACCTCCTGCTGAGTCTGGGAGTCCGTGGGCCGCGGCGGTGAGGTCCATGCCCCGCGGCCCGGCTATCCGGTCCGCAAGCCCTGCCGGGACTCGTCCTCGTCGGTCTCCTCCTCCTGCCGCCCGGGGATGCTGATCCCGTTCAGGGGGTCGTCGCCGAGCCGGCGATAGAGGGCGCTGGCGCGCTCGAGCGACTGGGCGGCTTTCTCGTACTCCCCGAGGTCGCAGAGCAGGCTGACCAGGCCGCCGAGCAGGGCGGCTTCCTCGAGAAGGTCGCCCGTGCCCATCTCCAGGTGGATGCGGGCTTGGCTGAAGGCCAGCCGGGCTCCGGCGAAGTCTCCCGCGAGCCGGCGGGCGTTGCCGAGGGCCGCCA
Source organism: Thermoanaerobaculia bacterium (assembly GCA_036399915.1). Taxonomy (GTDB): domain Bacteria; phylum Acidobacteriota; class Thermoanaerobaculia; order Multivoradales; family UBA5704; genus DATARR01. Next base: position 9,717 of record DASWME010000209.1, on the reverse strand, counting down.
GGGCGGCGGTCTTGAAGTCGGCCAGGCGCTCGCCGCCGTAGACCTCCGGATCGAGCCGCTCGGCCACGGCGAGGGCCAGCTCGGCCAGGCTCACCGCGGCGGCAGTGCTCTTCTGGGCGGCCTCGCGGCTCTTCTCCAGGAGGAGGTCGTACAGACCCCAGTGGTGCAGGCGCTCGTCATTGCGCACCATGATCAGCCGCCGCGCCGGCGGATGGCCCTCCAGCGAGGCCCACTGAACGCCCGCCAGGTGCCTCTCCCGCCGCACCCGTTCGTGCGCCGCAGCCAGGCGGCGCTCGGTATTGCGGAAAGCCTCTTCGTAGCGGGCGGCCTCGTCTGCGGCGGCTTCTCCGCGACGGGACCTGTTCGCACGGTTCTGTGAAAACGGACGTTTCGGCGCGCCGGCCAGCATCTGGCGGACCACCTGCCGGACGTCCTGGCGGGAAAGCGCGTCGCTCAGAACGCGCTCGATTTCGTCGGGGGAAGTCTTATCCTCCACCATCACCACTCCTCGAGAAGACAGGCCATCAAAACTCTCTCAACAGATAGGTTGCCGCAAAGCACCGAAAAGGGACAAAAAACCGGGTACGAAATCATCGCGGGCCGGAAGGTTCCAAAACCGCGGATTTTTGTCACCCCTTTTCGACTGACAGTGTCACTCCGGCTGTCTATCCTCCACCTGCATCGGGTTCCAGGCGCGCTGTGCATGCGAATTCCGGGCCCGCGGAGACCTGCCGATGTCGATCGTGCTGGAGGACCTGACCAAGCGCTACGGAGGCCACCCGGTGGTCAACGGCGTGTCGCTCGAGGTGGGCGACGGCGAGCTGTTCGTCCTCCTGGGCTCTTCCGGCAGCGGCAAGAGCACGCTGCTGCGGATGATCGCCGGTCTCTCAGAGGTGGACGCCGGCCGGGTGCTTCTGCACGGCCGCGACGTGACCGACCTGCCCCCGGCCCGGCGGGGAGTGGGATTCGTCTTCCAGAGCTACGCCCTGTTCCGCGGCATGTCGGTCGCGGAGAACGTGGAGTTCGCCCTGGCGGTGCGGGGTATTCCCGCGGCGCAGCGGCGGCGTCGGCGCGACGAGCTGCTGGAGCTGGTGGGGCTCGCCGGTCTGGGCGGCCGCATGCCGCGCCAGCTCTCGGGCGGCCAGCAGCAGCGGGTCGCCCTGGCCCGGGCGCTCGCCCACCAGCCGGAGGTGCTGCTCCTCGACGAGCCCTTCGGGGCCTTGGACGCCAAGGTCCGCATCGAGTTGCGGCGCACGATCCGGGAGATCCAGCGCGAGCTGGGCATCACGACCCTGTTCGTGACTCACGACCAGGAAGAAGCCTTCGAGCTGGCGGACCGCCTGGCCGTGCTGAGCTTCGGGCGCCTGCTGGAGGCGGGGCCGCCGGACGAGTTGTACCTGCGTCCCGAGACCGAGTTCGTGGCCACCTTTCTCGGCACTGCGAACCTGATGGTGGGAGAGGCCGCGGCAGAGGGGGTCCGGCTGGGGCCCGTCCACTTCCCCCTGGGCACGCGGTCCGAGCCGGGCGACGGCACGCGGCGAGTGCAGGTGCTCTTCCGCCCGGAGGACGTGGCGGTGCGCGACGCGGCGGAGGATCTCGCCTGCCAGCTGCTGGGCCGGGCGGTCGTCGAGCAGCGCTCGTTCGTCGGCTCCTTCGAGCGCCTCCGCCTGCGCCTGCCGCCCCTGCCCGGCGTGCGGGCCATCGCGCCGCCGGTGCCCTTCGGCCGTGACGAGATCTGGATCGAGGCCACCCGCTCGCAGGACCAGGCCCGCCGTTTCCCGCTCCGCCCAGGCGACTCGACCTGGGTGGGGGTGCAACGGGTGCACGCGCTGGTACACCCCGGCCTGCGCTTCCTGCTGCTGACCGACGGCTCCGCGCGAGCGCGGGCCGCGCTCGCCCTGGGCGGCGAGCTCGCCCGCCGGGCCCACGCCCGGATCGCCGTGCTGGGACGCGCCACCGCGGACGACGCCGGCGAGCGGTCGCTCCAGGACGCCAGAGAGGCGCTGGGAGCGGGCCTCGCCGCGCTGGAGACGCGCCTGACCGGGGAACGGCCGGCCGAGGCCGTCGCCGAGGAGGTCTCCCGGCGGCCCTGCGACCTGGTGATCCTGAGCCTGCCGCCCAGGGATGGTCTGGAGGCGGCCGAGGAGGTCCTGGGGGCCGGCCAGCACCACCTGCTGGTCGCGCCGCCGGAGGCGGCCGGAAAGGTGCCGGCGCGCCTGCTCATCTGCGTCGCCGTGGGCGAGCCCGGCAAGGAGGACGTCTCCTTCACCGGCCGCCTCGCCCGTCATCTGGGGGCCGAGGCCACGATCCTTACCGTGCTGCCCGGGGCGGGCGCTGGCCCACAGGACGAGGCCCAGGCCGAGCGGTTCCTCGCCGGCAGCGCCCGGACGCTGCGACGGATCGGGGTGCCCGTCGCGACGCGCATCCGCCACGGCGCCGTGCGCGAGCAGATCGTCGCTCAGCTCAATGAGGGCGGGCACGACTTGCTGGTGCTGGGAGCCCCGTTGCCCGGCAGGGACGGGCGGATCGATCTCGGCAAATTCGTGGGGCGCCTGCTGCCCGAGGTGGCGCACCTGCCTGTGCTGATCGTCCGCTCGCCGGAGGCCGTGTCGTGAGCGGTCCTTCCCCTACTTGGAGATCGATGAAACGAGCCGTCCTTGGACTGTGCTGCGCCCTGGTCCTCCCGATCGCGATCCAGGCGCAGGAAGAGCCGCAACAAGAATCGACCCTCGCGGAGAAGCTCGAGGAACTCGATCAGAAGATCCGCATCCTCGACCGCAAGATCGAGATCGACAAGGAGGCTGCCGCCGAGAGGGCGAAGACCGCCGGCCAGGCCACGGCCGGCAAGGACGGCTTCTCGCTCAAGTCCGCCGACGGCAGCTTCCAGTTGAAGCTGCGCGGCTACGTGCAGTTCGACGGCCGCTTCTTCCAGAGCGACGACCAGCGGCCGGCGACCGACACCTTCACGCTGCGCCGCGTGCGGCCGATCCTCGAGGGCACCGTCTACAAAATTTTCGACTTCCGCATCATGCCCGACTTTGGCGGTGGCCAGACCGTGCTCCAGGACGCCTATCTGGAGGCGCGGCTCAACCCGGCGTTCCGTATCCGTGCCGGCAAGTTCAAGCCGCCCGTGGGCCTGGAGCGGCTGCAGTCGGCGACCGAGATCCTTTTCGTCGAGCGGGCCTTCCCCACGAACCTGGTGCCGAACCGCGACCTCGGCATCCAGATCGCAGGTGACTTTGGCGGCGGGGTCGCCAGCTATGCCGTGGGCGTCTTCAACGGCGTGCCTGACGGCGGCAGCGCCGACGGCGACACCAACGACGACAAGGACTTCGCGGCCCGGATCTTCTTCCAACCGTTCATCAAGGAGAGCGGCCCGCTCAAGAACCTGGGGTTGGGCGTGGCCGGGAGCACCGGCAAGCAGGAGGGCACGGTGACGGCGCCCAACCTGCCGTCCTTCCGCACCCCGGGCCAGCAGACGTTTTTCTCCTACCGCTCGGACGGCACGGCGCCCAACACCGTGATCGCCGACGGCGACCGCACCCGCTTCTCACCCCAGGCCTACCTCTACACCGGCCCCTTCGGCCTGCTGGCCGAGTACGTCACCTCCAAGCAGGCGGTGCGGCGCGGCACGGTCGCCCGCGACCTGGAGCACAAGGCCTGGCAGGTGGCGGCTTCATGGGTGCTCAGCGGCGGCGAGCCGACCTACAGGTCGGTCAACCCCAAGAAGGTCTTCGACCCCGAGGCCCACACCTGGGGCGCCTTCGAGATCGCCGCGCGCTACCACCAGCAGGAGCTCGACGAGGCGACCTTCCCGACCTTCGCCAACCTCGCCAGCTCGGCCTCTGCGGCCGAGGCCTGGGCGGTGGGCTTCAACTGGTACTTCAACCGGAACCTGCGGCTGCTTTTCGACTACGAGAACACCAGCTTCGAGGGCGGCGCCGCGACCGGCGACCGCGAGGACGAGAAGATCTTCTTCAGCCGCTTCCAGATCGCCTTCTGAGGAATTGAGGAAAGGAACCTGCCAGTCATGAGGACCCGTTTCGCTCTTCCGCTGCTCCTCCTGCTGACGGCCCCAGGCCTGGCGGCGGCGCAGGTGAAGCTGCTCAACGTCTCCTACGACCCCACGCGCGAGCTCTATCAGGACGTCAACGCCGCCTTCGCCAGGCAGTGGAGGGCGAAGACCGGCAAGGACGTCTCCATCCAGCAGTCGCACGGCGGCTCGGGCAAGCAGGCTCGCTCGGTCATCGACGGCCTGGAAGCCGACGTCGTCACCCTGGCGCTGGCCTATGACGTCGACGCCGTCGCCAAAGCCGGGCTGATGGCGAAGAACTGGCAAAGCCGCCTGCCCACCAACAGCTCCCCCTACACCTCGACGATCGTCTTCCTGGTGCGCAAGGGGAACCCCAAGAAGATCCGCGACTGGGACGATCTGACGCGGCCTGGCGTCTCGGTGATCACCCCCAACCCCAAGACCTCCGGCGGCGCCCGCTGGAACTACCTCGCGGCCTGGGGATTCGCCCTGCGCAAGTTCGGCAACGATCCCAACAGGGCCAGGGACTTCGTGGCGCGGATCTACAAGAACGTCCCCATCCTCGACACCGGCGCCCGCGGCGCCACCGTGACGTTCGTCGAACGGGGCATCGGCGATTTGCTGATCGCCTGGGAGAACGAGGCCATCCTCGCCGTCAAGCAGTTGGGCGAGAAGGGGGAGTTCCAGGTCGTGGCCCCCTCGGTGAGCATCCTGGCCGAGCCGCCCGTCGCCGTGGTGGACAAGGTGGCCAACAAGCACAAGACGGCCCAGGTGGCGACCGCCTACCTCCAGTACCTCTACACGCCCGAGGGGCAGGAGATCGCGGCCAAGCACTACTACCGCCCCCGCAGCCAGGCGGTGGCCGCCAAGTATGCCCAGCAGTTCCCCAAGGTGACGCTGTTCACCGTCGACGAAGTCTTCGGCGGCTGGGCGAAGGCGCAGAAGACCCACTTCGATGACGGCGGCGTCTTCGACCAGATCTACGGGGCGGGACGGTAAGGAAGGCGAGGTGGAAGCGGTGCAGAAGGACGCGGTCAGCCTCCCCTCGCCGCTGCCGGTCTCGGCCCGGCGGAGGCGGCGTCTCCGGGGAGGCAGCGTCCTGCCCGGGTTCGGCCTCTCCCTGGGCTTCACCCTGCTCTACCTCGCCCTGATGATCCTGATCCCCCTCTCGACCGTCTTCCTGAAGACGGCATCGCTCACCTGGAGCGACTTCTGGGAGACGGTCACCGGGCCCCGGGCCTTGGCCGCCTACCGGCTGAGCCTCGGGGCCGCCTTCCTCGCCGCGTCGATCAACCTCGCCTTCGGCCTGCTGGTCGCCTGGGTGCTTGAGCGCTACACCTTCCCCGGCCGGCGGCTGGTGGACGCCTTCGTGGACCTCCCTTTCGCGCTGCCCACGGCCGTGGCCGGCATCGCGCTCGCCACCCTCTACGCCAAGAACGGCTGGATCGGCCGCTGGCTCGATCCGCTCGGCGTCGAGGTGGCCTACACGCGCCTCGGCGTGGTGGTGGCCCTCACCTTCATCGGCCTGCCGTTCGTGGTGCGCACAGTGCAGCCGGTGCTGGCGGACCTCGATGCGGAGGTCGAGGAGGCGGCGGCGAGCCTCGGCGCCAGCCGCCTGCAGACCTTCCGGCGGGTGATCCTGCCCGAGCTGCTGCCGGCCGCCTTGACCGGCTTCGTGCTGGCCTTCGCCCGCGCCATGGGCGAATATGGATCGGTCATCTTCATCGCCGGCAACATGCCGATGAAGTCGGAGATCACGCCGCTGCTGATCATGATCAAGCTCGAGCAGTTCGACTACGCCGGCGCCACCGCCATCGCGCTCGTCTTCCTGCTCGTCTCCTTCAGCCTCCTCCTGCTGATCAACTTCCTGGCCTGGCGCCGGAGCCGCCGGTTCGCGGCAGGGGAGACGGTCTGATGGCCGGCGCGGTCGCGACCCTCGGCCGGGAGCGCGCGGAGCCGCGGGGCCGCGCTCTCACCGAGCCCCGCTGGGTGAGGGCCCTCCTGCTCGGGACGGCCCTGCTGTTCCTGGTCTTCTTCCTCTTCATTCCGTTGATCCTGGTGTTCTTCAAGGCGCTGTCGGACGGCTTCGGAGCCTATCTCGCGGCCATCCGCGAGCCGGTGGCGCTGGCCGCCGTCCGCCTGACGCTCACCACCGCGGCCATCGCCGTGCCGGTCAACCTGCTGTTCGGCCTCGCCGCGGCATGGGCCATCGCCAAGTTCCGGTTCCCTGGCAAGAACCTGCTGATCACGCTGATCGACCTGCCGTTCAGCGTCTCGCCGGTGATCTCGGGCATGATCTTCGTCCTCCTGTTCGGCGCCCGCGGCTTCCTGGGACCCTGGCTGGCGGATCACGACGTCAAGATCATCTTCGCGGTGCCCGGCATCGTGCTGGCCACGATGTTCGTGACCTCGCCCATGGTGACCCGGGAGCTGACCCCGCTGATGCAGTCCCAGGGCAACGACGAGGAGGAAGCCGCCCTCACGCTGGGCGCCTCGGGCCTGAAGACCTTCTTCCGGGTGAGCCTGCCCAAGATCCGCTGGGGCCTGCTCTACGGCGTGGTGCTCTGCAACGCGAGGGCGATGGGGGAGTTCGGCGCCGTCTCGGTGGTCTCCGGCCATGTCCGGGGACTGACGAACACCATGCCCCTGCACGTCGAGATCCTCTACAACGAGTACCAGTTCGCCGCCGCCTTCGCCGTGGCGTCGCTGCTGGCGCTCCTCGCCCTGGCGACCCTGGCGATCAAGAGCGTGATCGAGTGGAGGACGAGTCGGTAGGGGGAGGGGGTGCTAATCTGCATCTCGCATGCGACGCTTCTCCCTCGGCACCCTCCTGATCGGCCTCAACGCCGGGCTCGTCCTCTCGGCGATTGTGGCGGTCGCCCTGTCCGCCCTGGGGCTGATCGAGCGGTTCGCGGACGAGCAGGCGTTGGCGCGTGTGAACCTTGCAGGGGCGAACGCCCAGGAAGCCGTCGAGCGCTCCGCCCGCGACGTGCGCACCTTGGCGAGCCTGCTGGCCGAACGGCCCACGGTGAGGCGTCTGCTCGCGGCAGGGGACTCCGCCGGCCTCACCGCCTTCCTCGACCGCTTCCGGCAGACCAGCGCGCTGTCCGGGGTGGCGATCTTCTCCGAGGGAAAGATCTTCGCCGCCAGCGGCGTGCCGATCCCGTGGACCGAGGCGCTGAAGGACAGGGAGAGGAACCCCTCGCTCGTGCGCCTGCCGGACGGCGCCCTGCTCCTGGCAGCGACTCTTCCCCTGGCCGCCTCTCCCGATGCCACCGCCGCGGCGGCTCTCGTCCTCGATGCTTCCTTCATCCGCCAGATGGCCCGTCAGATCGGGCTGCCGGTGGCGATCCTCGACTCCGACCGGGCGCTGGACGATCCGCAGGACCCCCGCATGCCGCTGCGGGCCGAGGCCCTGGCGACCGGCGGGCCTGCCTCGGGACGGCTGAAGTCCGCCGGCCTCTATGTCTCCGTCCGTCTCTTGCGCTCCCCCTCGGGCGAGGTGGCGGCGCTCGTCGAGACCTCGCTCCCCCGGGATGCGGTTGCCTCGTCTCTGGCGCGGCTGGTGCGCAACCTCATGCTCCTCGCGCTCCTCGTGGCCGCCGCCGCCACGCTCTCGGGATGGACCATCAGCCAGCGGCTGGCCCGTCCCGTCCAGGCGCTCACCGCTTCGGCGGCCCGGATTGGGCGGGGCGACCTGTGGACTCCCACACCGCGCGCTCCCGGGGCGGAGCTGGGCACCCTCGCGGCCACCATGGAGGAGATGCGCCGCCGTCTCCTACAGCTTACCTCCGAGCTGCGCCGCCGCCAGGCCGAGGGAGAGGCCATCCTCACCGGCATCGTCGAAGGGGTCTTCAGCGTGGACCGCGACCGGCGCGTCCGCTATCTCAACCCCCAGGCCGCGGCCTTGCTGGGCGTGCGGCCGGAGGAGGCCATCGGCCGCTTCTGCGGCGACGTGCTGAACCCCCAGGGGCGCGACGGCATGCGGCCCTGCGAGGAAAACTGTCCCATCGTCCACGCCCGCTTCCGGGGCGGCGCCAGCGCCACCGAGCACCTCCTTCTGCCGGACGGCACGCGACGGGCCGTGGTGATCGCCAGCGCTCCGCCGGCGGAGGACCAGCAGGTCCAGGTGCTGCGCGACGAGACCGATGTCGAGGCTGCCCGCCGCCAGCGCGACGCCGTGCTCGCCAACATCTCTCACGAGTTCCGCACGCCCCTCTCCGCCCAGCTCGCCTCCATCGAGCTGCTGCGCGACCGCCTGCTGCGATCCATGGGAGGGCTGGATGCCGAGACCCGGGAGCTCATCCTCTCGCTCGAGCGCGGCAGCCTGCGGCTGACCCAGCTCATCGACAACCTCCTCGAGAGCGTCCGCATCGAGTCCGGGCAGGACTCCATCCGCAGCCGTCCGGTGGCCCTCGACGAGGTGATCGAGGAGGCCGTGGAGATGACCGCACCCCTGCTCGCCCAGCGCGGCCAGTCGGTCGAGGTCGATCTCCCGTACCCCCTGCCCGCGGTCCGCGGCGACGCGCCCCGGCTCACGCAGGTGTTCGTCAACCTGCTCGCCAATGCCAACAAGTTCGCGCCCGTGGGATCAGCCGTGCACATCGGCGGCGCGGTGGAGGAGGGTGCGGTGTCCCTCTGGGTGGAGGACGAAGGACCGGGGCTGCCCGGAGGACCCGAGGCCGGAAACGGCCGTGCTCTGTTCGATCGCTTCGTACGCCTCGCCGGGGAAGGGGAGGAGCCGGAGACGGGCGGCATGGGCCTGGGCCTCTGGATCGTGCGCTCCATCGTCGAGCGGCACGGCGGCACCATCGAGGCCGGCGCGGGGAGCGATGGGCGGGGCACCCGCATGCAGGTCGTCCTGCCCCGCGAACGGCTCGCGGAGGGAGCGGCGGCGTGAAGGTCCTGATGGTGGACGACGACCAGGAGCTTTCCGGTCTGATCGGCTATGCCCTGCGCCAGGCCGGCTATCTGGTGGTCGAGGCGACCGACGGCCAGGCCGCCCTCGATGCATTCGAGCGCGAGTCGCCGGCGCTGGTGATCCTGGACGTCAACCTGCCCCGCGTCAACGGCCTGGAGGTCTGCCGCCGGATCCGCACCGCCTCCCGGGTGCCCATCATGATGCTCACGGTACGCAGCGGCGAGGAGGACCAGGTCCAGGCCCTCGACCTCGGCGCGGACGACTACCTGACCAAGCCCTTCAGCCCGCGCACCCTCCTCGCCCGGGTGCGGGCCCTGCTCCGGCGGTCCGGAGAGGAGCGGCCGGCCCCGGTCGCGACCGGCGACTTCAGCCTCGACCTGGAGCTGCAGTCCGTCTCGGTGAGAGGAGGCGAGCCCGTCCGCCTCACTCGCCTGGAGATGCGCCTGCTCCAGATCCTCCTCGCCAACGCCGGCCACACCCTTCCGGCCGAGCGGTTGCTCGCCCACGTCTGGGGCTCCCGCGGCTCCGGAGACCGCCAGCTCCTGAAGCAGCTCGTCCACCGTCTGCGCCAGAAGATCGAGGCCGACGCGGCAACGCCCCGCTACCTGGTGACGGTCAGTGGGGTGGGGTATGCGCTACGGCCGGAGGGGGAAGCCTGAACCCTCACCCCCTGGCCCCCTCTCCCGCAAGCGGGAGAGGGGGAACTCGCTGGGGCGGTTTTGCCTTTCTCCCTCCTCTCCCTCGGGGAGAGGAGGGCCGGGGA
>DASWME010000208.1:0-17167 GCA_036399915.1 Thermoanaerobaculia bacterium | reverse complement strand
TGCAGGGGCTGTCGTCCCCACGGCAGGCGCGGCGGGGCAACCTGATCGGCGCGGTCGGCATGCTGGTCGCCGTGGTGGGCACGCTGATCCTGGCCGAGATCGTCGACTACCGCTGGATCGCCGCCGGCCTGGTGATCGGCTCGCTGATCGGCGCCGCGATGGCGATCTGGATCCCGATGACCAAGATGCCGGAGCGGATCGCGCTCTCGCACTCCTTCGGGGGACTCGCGGCGGCCCTGGTGGGGGTGGCGGAGTACATCCACCGCGGGGGCGGCCTCGACCGCTTCACCATGGGGGCGCTCGGCTTCGAGGTCTTCTTCGGCTTCCTCACCTTCACCGGCAGCCTGATGGCGTTCGGCAAGCTCCAGGGGCTCATTTCTGGCGCGCCGATCACCTACAAGGGGCAGAACGCCTCGAACGTCGGCCTCTTCTTCCTCGCCCTGGTCCTGCTGGTGCTGATCGTCGCCGAGCCGTCGCGCAGCGCCCTGTTCTATCTGATGGGGGCGATCGGCCTGGCGGTGGGGGTCCTGGCAGTGCTCCCGATCGGCGGCGCGGACATGCCGGTCGTCATCTCGCTGCTCAACTCCTACGCCGGCCTGGCCGCGGCGGCGACCGGCTTCGCCCTCGGCAACTACGTACTGATCATCGCCGGAGCGCTCGACGGCACGTCCGGCTTCCTGCTGTCTCTCAAGATGAGCCAGGCCATGAACCGGTCGTTCGGCAACGTGCTGTTCGGCGCCTTCGGCGGCACGGCGGAGGCGGGCGGCGCCGGTCCGGCCGGGGCCGCCGCCAACTACAACCTGGCCACGGTGGAGGACGCGACGGGCGTGCTGCAGGCGGCGCAGTCGGTGATCATCGTGCCGGGCTACGGCATGGCGGTCTCGCAGGCGCAGCACACGGTGGCCGAGCTGGCCCAGGCCCTGGAAGCCAACGGGGCCAGGGTGAAGTACGCCATCCATCCCGTGGCCGGGCGCATGCCGGGGCACATGAACGTGCTGCTCGCCGAGGCGAACGTGCCCTATGACCAGCTCTACGATCTCGAGGACATCAACGACGAGTTCGCCCGCACGGACGTGGCCCTGGTGGTGGGCGCCAACGACGTGGTGAACCCGGCGGCGAAGAACACCCCCGGCAGCCCGATCTACGGCATGCCGGTGTTCAACGTCGACGAGGCGCGCACCGCCATCGTGCTCAAGCGCAGCATGAACCCCGGCTTCGCCGGGATCGAGAACGAGCTGTTCGTGCAGCCGAACACCATGATGGTGCTGGGTGACGCCAAGAAGACCCTGCGGGAGTTCATCGCCGGGGTGAAGGCGGAGGCGGCGTAGGCCTCCGGACGGGGCTGCCCTTCGAGGCCTCACCCCCTGGCCCCCTCTCCCTGACGGGTGAGGGGGGACCCTCAGCTGGCGGTGTTGCCGGATCTGGGCTTTGTCGGTTCGGAATCTTTCCCCCTCTCCCGTCAGGGAGAGGGGGCCAGGGGGTGAGGCCTCGGCGGCCCTGAAACCTCCCCCGCCCCGCCGGCATCCCAGAGGGGATGACGACCTCTGGTATGGTTTCAGCGTGGAAGCTTTGGAATCCCCTTCGGCCCAGGGGCAGGAGGACGACCTCCTGCTGGCCGAGCTGCGCGCCGGCCGGGAGGACGCCTTCGAGCGGCTGCTCCGGCAGCACGGGGGGCGCATGCTGGCGGTAGCGCGGCGGCTGGTGCGCGACGAGGAGGACGCCCGCGACGCCGTCCAGGAGGCGTTCGTCTCCGCCTTCCGCTCGCTCGACGGCTTCGCGGGCGCGAGCCGGATCTCGACCTGGCTGCACCGCATCGTGGTCAACGCCTGCCTGATGCGGCTGCGCTCGCGCCAGCGCCGGCCCGAGGAGCCGATCGAGGACCTGCTCCCCAGGTTCCGCGAGGACGGCCACCAGGTGGACTACCCCGCCCGGGACTGGGAGGAGCCGGTCGACGCCCTGCTCCAGCGCCGCGAGGTCTGCGCCTTGGTCCGCCAGTCGATCGACCGGCTGCCCGAGACCTACCGCACGGTGCTGCTGCTGCGCGACATCGAGGAGCTGAGCACCGAGGAGGCGGCGCGGATGCTTGGGGTCACCGAGAACGCCCTGAAGATCCGCCTCCACCGCGCCCGCCAGGCGCTGCGGACGCTGCTCGATCCCCATCTGCGAGGAGGCGCGGCATGAGCGAGCCCCCGGAGACGCCCGTCATCCCCTGCGAGGAGGTCATCACCTTCCTCTGGGCCTACTTGGCGGGCGAGCTGCCGCCGGCGAGGGTGGCGGAGTTCGAGCGGCACCTCGCCGTCTGCCCGTCGTGCGTCAACTACATCCACACCTATCAGAAGACGATCGAGCTGAGCCGCGGGAGCTACGAGCCCGGGAGCTGCGAGCCGGGGATCGAGGAGATGCCGGAGGAGCTGGTGCGGGCGGTGATGGCGATGCGGCGGGGGGAGTAGAGGGCGCACTGCCGGGCCCTCACCTCCCCTCCGGTTCTCCTCTCCCGACCCCTCCTCCCTCCCGCACCGGGAGAGGAGGGAGATCCTCCGCTCAGGGCATGACTGATACACTGGATGTGCGATGCTGACCCGCCTACGCGTCCAGGGCTTCAAGAACCTACTAGACCTTGATGTCCGTTTCGGCCCGTTCACCTGCCTAGCGGGCCGCAATGCCGTCGGAAAGTCCAACCTATTCGACGCAATCCGCTTCCTCCATCTGCTGACTCAGCATCCGATCATGGAGGCTGTCAAGCTCCTGCGGGAGACCAAGGGGAGGGCTCCAGAGCCGCGCTCCCTGTTCACGGCCTTCGGCGGCTTCCGCGCACCGGAGATGCGCTTCACGGCAGAGATCGTCATCGAGCGCAACGTCCAGGACGACTTTGGAGTCAAAGCTCTGGCGGCGATCTCCACGCTTCGGTACTGCGTGGCTTTTCGCCTCGCCAAGGAGGAGGGCTTCGAACGCCTGGAACTGGCGGAGGAGTGGCTGCAGCCGATCAAACTGGATGAAGCGCGCAGGAGCTTTGGCTTTCCAGCGCGGAAGGAGTTCAAGGATTCCGTGATCCAGGGCCGGCGCGTGGGAGACTTCATCTCCACTCTCCAGGAAAAGGACGGTGGGCCTCAGATCAAGGTCCATCAGGAAGGACACGGCGGCAAGACCGTGCCCGCTCCCAAATCATCGCGGACAGTCCTGGGGGGCATGGCTTCCAGTGACTTCCCCACTATTCTGGCGGCTCATCGCGAGATGGAATCGTGGCGCACCCTTCTTCTGGAGCCCTCGGCAATGCGGGCTCCTTCCTTCTACTCCGATCCTCGATTCATCGATCCACGGGGAGCCAACCTACCAGCGGCCATTGAGCGGCTGCGGCGGAGTGAAGCTAGCCTCGGGCAGGTTTACGCTGAACTGGCCAATCGCCTTTCGGCTCTGATTGATGACATCCACGAGCTGAGGATCAAAGATGATGAACGGACTGAGACTTTGACTCTGGAGATCCGGGGGCGGGATGGGGTTTTTCATCCTGCCAGCTCACTATCGGATGGGACCCTACGCTTCCTCGTGCTCGCAACCCTGGGCCTGGATCCCGAAGCGCAAGGAGTGCTCTGCCTAGAGGAGCCGGAGAACGGTATTCATCCCGAGCGGATCCCAGCGATGGTGCGCCTCCTGCGCGACATCGCCATCGACCCGAACCACGCCATGGGAGAGGACAATCCTCTGAGGCAGGTCATGGTGAACACCCACTCTCCCGTGGTGGTGGAAAACATTGGTCCCCAGGACCTGATCTATCTGGACGAGCAGAATGTCAGCGAGGACGCGGACCAGGGACTCGCGGCAGTCCTCCGGGTTCCTGGCAAGACTTGGCGCGCCAGCGCCCAGACCGACATCCTTCCTCTCGCCCCTGGTCAGCTTCAGTCTTATCTATCCGGCACCAACAAGGGTAAAGGGCAACTCTGGCTTGATTTCATTGAAAGGCCTGCCAGAATTTGAGCCTGCCGCTGGCCTGCACTCTCGCCGTGGATGGGGCTACGGATCGCTCTTTGGGGGTGATCCTTGAATGGGTTGTTCGTCAGAGCTCACTTCTCCAGAACCGCGGCTTCGTGGTCCAAGTGGCGGCGCCCGGCACGAATCTCCGCGAACGGCTTGTGAGGGCTCTCAAGGATTATCCTTGCGACGTTCTGTTCATCCACCGCGACGCCGAGAGGGAAACGAGAGAGAGGCGTTTGGATGAAATTCGCCGTGCGGTCTCCGCAGCCGGCGCCCCGACCTTTGTGCCCGTGGTGCCGGTGCGCATGACCGAGGCTTGGCTACTTATCGACAAAAGTGCCATCCGCAGAGCTGCTGGCAATCCGAACGGTGGAGCTCATCTGCCGCTCCCCCAGCCGGCGAGGCTGGAGAACGTGGCAGACCCCAAGAGGCTGCTCCGCGAATGCTTGATCCGAGCTTCTGAAAAGACCGGCCGGCGCTTGCAGCAATTTGAACGAGATCTACCCGAAAGAGCGCAGCGAGTGGCGGAGCTCATCGACGATTTCTCCCCGCTGCGCCAACTCCCTGCTTTTCAGGCCTTCGAAAATGACACCCGCGAAGTGCTGACTAGGTTACTTGCCTGAACTAGGTCGCCCGGAGCGGCCATTCTACTCGCTCCCGCGTCCGCCAAGCTGACCAGACGGGATCCGGTCAAGCTCATGGTCATTGTCTCCGTCGACGGCCGGTCCTGGCACGCCTCACCGTCTACAGGCCCTTCGACAGCGACGACGTATCCCTATCACCTGCCTCCCGAGCACGGATCAGCCCGCATGATGCCCGTGCTAGGATCGATCTATGAAGTTCTCAGTGGAGATCACAGGGCAGATCGAGCAGCGACTCGCTGAGGCGGCGAAGCGCCTCAACATCTCGGCAGACCAACTCGCCGCCGCCGCGGTTCGGAACCTCGTCCCAAGCACCGACGAGGAGGTCTCTAGGTCGCAGCGCGCGTTCTGGAAAACTGCGAGCTCTATCGGCGCTTGATGTAAGTGCGCTGCAGCGTACCCGCCATGACCATCCGTCCCGCCCGTCTCGACGACGCCCCGGCCATCGCGGTCCTGACCGCCCAGCTCGGCTATCCCAACCTTCCCGAGGAGACCGAGAGCCGGTTGCGCGACGTCCTCGACCGGCCGGACGGCGCCGTGCTGGTGGCGGAGGAGGAGGGCGCGGTCGCCGGCTGGCTCTACGTGTTCGGGATCCACTCGATCGAGACCGAGCCGTTCGCCCTGATCGCCGGGCTGGTGGTGGACGAGACCCGGCGCAGCCGGGGCATCGGGGCGGCGCTCGTCGGGGCGGCTACGGACTGGGCGGCTGAGCACGGCTACCGCACGCTCCGGGTGAGGAGCAACGTGGTCCGCGAGCGGGCCCATGACTTTTATGAACGGCTGGGCTTCAGCCGCGCCAAGAATCAGGTGGTCTTCGTGCGGCCCACGGCTTCCGATTAATCCACGGCATGCTGACCTCCCCCGAGCCCGGGCTGCCGAGCGGCTTCCCCCTCGAGCGCCTGTTCGGCCCCGGCACGACCGGAGAGCGCGGCGCGCTCTGGCCGCGGTGGGTCTTCCTGCGCTGCCTGGGGCTGATCTTCTTCTCGGTCTTCTACTCGCTCGCCTTCCAGATCAAGGGGCTGATCGGGACGGACGGCGTCCTCCCGGCGGGGGCCTATCTGAAGGACGTGGCCCGGCTCCTCCCGGGGCTCTCCCGCTTCTACCAGGTGCCGACGGTCCTCTGGCTCGGCGCCGGGGACGGCGCGCTCACGGCCCTGGTCTGGGGCGGGCTGATCGCCTCGGTGCTGCTCGTGCTGAACGTCTGGCCGCGGGGCACGATCGCCCTCTGCCTGGTGCTCTTCCTCTCCTTCATCAGCGCGGCGCAGGACTTCTCCTCCTATCAGTCGGACGGCATGCTCCTCGAGGCGGCGTTCCTCTGCCTGTTCTTCGCGCCGCGCGGGCTGCGCCCCGGCCTGGGGGCGGACCAGCCGCCGTCGCGGGCCAGCCTCTTCATGCTGCGCTGGGAGTTATTCCGCATCTATTTCGAGTCGGGCGTGGTGAAGATCCTGAGCGGCGAGCCGCAGTGGCGCAATCTGACGGCCATGGACCGCTACTACGAGAACGGCCCGCTGCCGACCTGGATCGGCTGGTACACCCAGCAGCGGCTCTCGCACTCCTTCCACGCGACCACGGCCTTCGTGACGCTGGCGGTCGAGCTGGTCCTGGTGTGGATGGCCTGGCTGCCGCGCCGGTTCCGCCTCGCCTTCTTCGTCATCGGGACCCTGCTCCAGGTGGGGATCATCCTCACGGCCAATTACGCCTTCCTCAACTACCTCGTCCTGGCGTTGGGATTCCTGCTGCTGGACGACGGGGTGTTCGCGCGGCTGGGCCTGCGCGTCCCTGAAGCCGCCGGGGTCCGGCCCGTGCCGCGCTGGCGGATCGCCACGGCGGCGATGGTGCTGACCCTGATCTTCCTGGCGACCGTGACTCCCTACCTGGGCCCGCCGCTGTCGGCTCCGGCGGGGCTCCTGGCGCCGTTCCGCATCGCCAACATGTACGGCCTCTTCGCCGTGATGACGCGGGCGCGCTACGAGATCGAATTCCAGGGCAGCCGGGACGGCAGGACCTGGATCGCCTACCCCTTCCGCTACAAGCCCCAGGACGTGCGCGAGGCGCCCGGGATCTACGCCCCCTACCAGCCGCGCTTCGAGTGGAACCTCTGGTTCGCCTCGCTCGGCTCGTGGGGCCAGTACCAATGGGTGGTGAACGCCGAGATCCGCCTGCTCGAAGGGAGCCCGGACGTGCTGGCGCTCTTCCGGCGCGATCCGTTCGCCGGCTCCCCGCCGCGGCGGGTGCGGGCCGTCCTCTGGCAATACTGGTTCACCAGCGCGGCCGAGAGGCGGCGGACCGGGGCTTGGTGGCGCCGCGAGCCGCGCGGCCTCTACGCGCCGGGCGTCGAGCGGCGGCCGGACGGATCGATCGCGGTCGAGGATTCGCCCTCGTCTCTATAATCGAAGGCAGCTCAGGGAGGTGCCCCCATGGCGAACGCGGTTCCGTCCCTCTCCCGGCGTGGATTCACCCGGCTCCTCGGCCTCGGCGCGGCGTCCGCAGCGCTGCGCCCGGCCCTGGCGCTGGAGCTGGCCAGGGCCGCCGAGCCTGCCGCGGCCCCCGCAGCCAAAACGGCCGGCGTCGTGCGGCTGAGCTCGAACGAGAATCCGTACGGGCCCTCGCCCGCCGCCTTCGACGCCATGCGCCAGGCGTTCGACCTCGCCTGGCGCTACCCCGACGAGGCGGCGGACGCGGTGGTGGCGGAGCTGGCGAAGCTCCACGGCGTGCCGGGCGATCACATCCTGCTGGGCAACGGCTCGGGCGAGATCCTGAAGCTCGCGGCCGCCGCCTTCACCGGACCGGGGAGGCCGGCCGTCATGGCCGACCCCACCTTCGAGGCGATCGGGCGCTACGCCCAGGCCGCCGGGGCCGAAGTGATCAAGGTCCCGCTCACCGCCGACTACCGGCACGACCTCGAGCGGATGCTGCCGGCCGGGGCGGGGCTCGTCTACCTCTGCAACCCCAACAATCCCACAGCGACCTTCACGCCCAAGGCCCAAGTCCAGGCCTTCCTGGAGCGGGTGCCCGCCGGCACGTTCGTGCTGGTGGACGAGGCCTACTTCCACTACGCCGAGAGCGGCGACTACGAGTCGGTCATCCCGCGGGTCAAGGACCGTCCCAACCTGGTGGTGGCGCGCACGTTCTCGAAGGTCTACGGCATGGCCGGGCTGCGCCTCGGGTACGCCCTCGCGCAGCCGGGCGCGATCGCGCGGCTGCTCGCGCAGCACGTCTGGGACAGCGTGAACGTCATGGCGCTCGCGGCGGCCCGGGCCAGCCTCGGCGACCCCGGGCACGTGGAGCGGAGCCGGCGCCTGAACCGCGAGGCCAGGGCGTTCGTGCGCTCCCGACTGGAGGTGATGGGGTACCGCACCCTGCCCTCGGAGACTAACTTCCTGATGGCGGACCTGCGGCGGGACGTGGGCCCCGTGATCGAGGCCCTGAAGCAGCGCGGCGTCGAGGTCGGCCGGCGCTTCCCCGCGCTGCCGAATTTCCTGCGGGTGACGATCGGGACCCGTCCTCAGATGGAGACGTTCGTCACCGCCTTGCGGCAGGTGATGGCGTAGCGGCCGGCGCCGGGGGTACGGCCGGCGCCGGGCTCCAGATCTCCGTCAGGGCCCGCTGGAAGTTGCCGCCGAGGATCAGTTCGATCGCCCGGTCGCTGTAGCCGCGGCGGATCAGCCCCTCGGTGAGGTCGAAGACGCGCCGCACGGGGGTCAAGCCGCGGACCTCGTAGCGGGCGCGGACGCGGCCCGTCCGGGGATCGAGGGTGTCGGGGTCCGCGTCGGTGCCCAGGCCCACGTGCTCGACGCCGGCGAGCCGGGCGACGCGGTCGAAGTGGTCGAGCACGTCTTCGAGGGTCGCCGGCCGCCGGGGACTGACGAAGGCGGGCACGGCGGTGATCCCCATGACACCGCCGCGGGCGGCCATGGCCCGGATCACCGTGTCGGATTTACAACGCGGGTGGTCCGCCAGGGCGCGGCAGTTCGAGTGGGTGATCAGCACGGGCTTGCGCGAGGCGGCGAAAGCGTCCAGGCAGGTGCGCTCGGAGCAGTGGGAGACGTCCACCGCCATGCCCGCCCGGTTCATGGCGTCGACGATCCGCGCGCCGAGGGTGGTCAGCCCGGTATCCCGGGACTCCCGGCAGCCGCAGCCGAAGCGGTTGCGAGCGTTGTAGGTGAGCTGCGAGACCCGCTGCCCCAGGGCGTGGAACCGCGCCACGTCGTCCACGGTCCGGAAATGGTCGGAGTTCTGGAAGCCGATCAGGATCCCGATCTTCCCCTCCTCGCGGGCCCGCTGCAGGTCGCCGGCGGAGTCGATGCGCAGGAGGTAGTCGGGGCGGTTGACGAGCAGCCGGTTCCAGCCGGAGATCCACTCGAGAGACGCCTCATAGGGGCGCGGATCGTTGGGCTCGACGGCGGGATGGAAGACCCGCACCCCGGAGCTCTGCAGCTTCTGGAAGTCGGAGGCCCCGAACTCCTCGGGAGCGCGCTGCCAGGAGTACAGCTTCGGCCAGTCCAGGGTCAGGAGGCCGAGCATGTCGATGACCATCGAGCGCCCGACCAGCTCGACGGCGCGGGAGGAGCGCTCCACCCGCTCGCCGGCGAACAGGCTGTAGCGCCCCCGGTTGATGAGGGGGGCGGCTAGGACTCCGGCGCCGGCAAGGGCGCCCGCCCGCAAGAACTCTCGACGATTCAACTGCTCATCCCTGGATAGTGGGATGAGTCTACACGGGTTGGAGCCGGCCCGCTAGAGGGAAATCAACTCGCGGATTCGAAGTGCAGCCCCGGGTCGCTGCGCAGCTTGCCGAGGAAGGCCGCGATCTCGCGGGCCAGCGTGGCGGTGGCCTGCTCGCGCTCGGCCGCCTTCTGGAAGAAGAGCAGGGCGGCCAAGGCCTCGCGGGGGACGTCCTGGACGCTGAAGATCTTCGCCATCTCGAGCGAAAGCTGCTTGACCTCGGCAGTGCGGCCCTCCCGGGCGTAGAGGGCGGTCAGATCCAGGGTCACCAGGGCGGCGTCGTAGGCCATGCCGCGCGCGGCGAACTCCTGGCGCAGCGACCGGAAGATCTGGATGGCGGCCGCGGTCTGCCTCAAGCCCGCGGCGATGCGGCCTTCGGCCCAGCGCAGACGGAGGCGGTCCAGAGGGTTGCCGAGCTCGCGGCAGAGCGCCGCGACCTCGGGCAGCAGGGCCTGGGCCTGGCGGTAGTCGCCGGCGCTGGCGAGGTTCCAGACGAGGTTGTGCCGCAGGCCGAAGAAGAGCCGGGGGTCGCGCCGCGCCTCCACCAGGGGCTCGGCTTCCCGCAGCAGCTCGTTCGCGCGCTCCGGCTCCTCCATCTCCACCAGGGCGATCGCCTTCTTGACCAGTGTCCGGCCGGCCAGGTGGGGGTCGCGGTGCTGCGGGCGCTCGCCGCCGGTATGGAGGCAGTAGAGGCGGTCCAGCAGCGAGAACGCCTCGGAGAAGCGCCGCTGGGCGATCCGCAGCGAGGCCTTGTGGTCGAGCACCACCGGCTCGTAGCCGAGCACGTCGCCGATGCCCTGCTCCCCGGCCTCCCACCAGGATTCGGCGATCGAGAAGGACTCGTCGGCGCCGCGCAGGTCGCCGAGCACGCGGCGGGCGTTGCCGTCGTGCGCCCAGGCGTAGCCGCGCAGTTGGTAGAGGCAGCGGGCGCGGTCCGTCTTCTCTTCCCGGAGCAGGTCGGAGACGAGCACCGCCAGCTCCGCGGCCTCGATGGCACGGGTGGGATCGATCGCGGCCAGCCGCACGCTCTCCCGGCAGAGCAGCTCGCAGAGCCCCCAGGTCACGAAGCGGCGATGGACGCGGATCAGATGATACCGGTCCTGGAAGCGGTAGGGGTTGAGCTCAGCCCAGAGCCCCGGCGCCTCGGCCCGCGAGCCCGCCAGAGCTTTCAAGAAGTCGTCCATGATGAAATTCCTTCCAGACCGCGCTCGTTTCCAGAGAATCTCTTGCTACCTCACGGCTTGCCGCTCGGATCGACCACGCCACCGCTGTCGGTCGGATCGGTCGTCGTCGTGCTGCCCGTTCCGGAGGAGCCCGGCGGGGGCGAGCCGCTCGGATCGACCACACCCCCCGCCTTGGCCAGGCCGCTCGGCCCGCCACCGATCCAGAAATTTGTAAGCAAATTCCATACCGCGCTGAAGAACCCTTCCGGACCACTCACGCCCGCCTGCTCCCAGGACACGGCCGGAGTCCGGGCCTGGAGGAGTCCAGGGACCAGGAGAACTGCGAGGAGAATGACCATCGTGATCCGCCGGAGTGGAGATTTCATGGCTGCTTTCCTTTTCTATGCCGCGCTCGTTGCCGCTTCCCTTGTTGTGTTCCCGCTTGACTGCAAACGAGAAGCTCGAAGAGCAATAAACCTGCCAATCCCCTGTAAACAGGCTTGGCGTCGAGCTTTTGCCACTCTGGCTGACGAAATGTGACACTCACGCGACGAACGGCGCGTGCAGGCACGAAGAGCTCTGGCAAAGCCTGCAATACGTGCCGGACAGGGCAGAGGAGCTACTCCTTTCTACACGCGCGAGCCCCGGCCGCCTGCGGGGGGTCACCCTTTCTGTTTAGTCTGTTCTGAAGGAGGGGCACCCGTCTTGCACGGCCTGAGAGGGTGGTGTAGTGTGCCTGCTTGTGACGACTTTCACAAAGTCCCTTGAACCGCACTCGGCGCTGGAGTATCTTCGGCGGTCGGGAGTCTAGGGAGGGCGGTTCCCATGCAGATCTTCCACCGCAGCACGAACACCATTGCGAAGGTCAGCATCTTCGGCTCGATCTTCTTCCTGGCGTTCTTCGCGTGGCTCTTCTCGGCCCTGCTGCGCTCCTCCTACGCCACCGGCCAGTACGTGGTGAAGAAGCAGCCCGTGCCCTTCAGTCATGAGCACCACGTGCGGGGGCTGGGGATCGACTGCCGGTACTGCCACACCTCGGTGGAGAAGTCGTCCTTCGCGGGGATCCCGTCCACGGAGACCTGCATGAACTGCCACCGGCAGATCTGGACGAACGCCGACCTGCTGGAGCCGGTGCGGGCGAGCTACCGCGACGACGTGCCGCTCCAGTGGACGCGCATCCACGACCTGCCGGACTTCGTCTACTTCAACCACTCGGTGCACGTGGCCAAGGGGATCGGCTGCGTGACGTGCCATGGGCAGGTGGACCAGATGCAGCTGATGTTCCAGGACGCCTCGCTCCAGATGGAGTGGTGCCTCGATTGCCACCGCCATCCGGTCGAGCATGTGCGCCCCAGGGAGGAGGTCTTCAACCTCGACTGGGAGCCGCCGGCCGATCCCCGGCAGGCGGCGGCCCTGCGGCGGCGGCTGGCCAAGGAGTACGACCTTCATTCCCTCACGAGCTGCTCGACGTGCCACCGCTGAAGGAAACCCGAGAGCGAGCGAGCCTGATGGACAGCGTCGACGCGAAAGGCAAGTGCGGAGCCGAGGGCGCATCGCGGCCGGTGCCGGCGCGGCTCGATCTGGAGGAGGTGCGGGAGCGGCTGCGGACGAAGAAGGGACCGGAGTTCTGGCGCAGCCTCGACGAGCTCGCCGCGACGCCGCAGTTCGCAGACCTGCTCCACCGCGAGTTCCCCCGCCAGGCCGCGGAGTGGACGGACGGCGTCTCGCGCCGGCGCTTCCTGCAGCTCGCGAGCGCCTCGCTCGCGCTGGCCGGCCTGACCGGCTGCACCAAGCAGCCGGCCGAGACGATCGTCCCCTACGTGCGCCAGCCGGAGCAGATCATTCCGGGCAAGCCGCTCTACTTCGCCACCGCCTTGACCCTCGGCGGCTACGCCAGCGGCGTGCTCGCCGAGAGCCACATGGGCCGGCCCACCAAGATCGAGGGCAACCCGGACCATCCGGCGAGCCTGGGAGCGACCGACCTCTTCTCGCAGGCGGCGGTGCTGACGCTGTACGACCCGGAACGCTCGCAGTCGATCCAGCGCGCGGGCCGCCCCGGCACCTGGGGCGGGTTCGTGGGCGAGATGAGCGCCAACCTGCGGGCCCTGCAGGCGCTGGGCGGTGAGGGGCTGCGCATCCTGACCGGCACGGTCACCTCGCCGACGCTCGCGGCCCAGGTCCAGGACCTGCTGCGGCTCTTCCCGCGCGCCCGCTGGCACCGCTGGGAGCCCGCCGGCCGCCACCAGGCGTTCGCCGCCGCGGTGCGCGCCTTCGGCCGGCCGCTCGACACCCGCTACGACTTCAGCAAGGCGCGGGTCGTCCTCTCCCTCGGCGCCGACGCGCTCTGCGAGGGTCCGGCGGGTGTGCGCTACGCCCGCGACTTCGCCACGGCGCGCCGCGGCGGCGGCAACCGTCTGGCGATGAGCCGGGTGTACACGGTGGAGAGCGCCCCGACCAACCTTTCGACGGTCTCCGACAACCGCCTGCAGCTCCCGCCCGCTCAGGTCGAGGCCTTCACCCTGGCTCTCGCCGGAGCGGTCGGCGCCGCGCCCGGCGTCGGCCCGGTCCTCGCCGATGCCACGGCCCGGAAGTGGGTCCAGGCCGTGGCCGAGGACCTGCGCCAGAACCAGGGGGCCTCGCTGGTGGTGGTCGACGAGTACGCCTCGCCCGCCGCGCAGGTGCTCGGGGCTGCCATCAACCAGGCCCTGGGCAACGTCGGCGCCACGGTGCTCTACCAGGAGCCGGTGGAGGCCGACCCGGTCGATCACGTACGGTCGCTCGCCGAGCTGGTGCGCGACATGAACGGCGGCCAGGTCGAGCTGCTGCTGATGCTCGACGGGGCCAACCCGGTCTACACGGCGCCGGCCGACCTCGGGTTCGCCCAGGCCCTCCAGAAGGTCCCGCTGCGCGTGCACCACGGCCTCTACGAGGACGAGACCGCCGAGTACTGCCACTGGCATATCCCCGCCGCCCATGAGCTGGAGAGCTGGAGCGACGCCCGCGCCTACGACGGCACGGTGACCCTGATCCAGCCGCTGATCGATCCGCTCTACGGCGGCAAGACGGCCCACGAGGTGCTGGCGGCCCTCTCGAACCAGCCGGACGCCTCGGGCTACGACCTCGTCCGCCAGTTCTGGTCGACCCGCCTGCCGGGCGGCGCTGCCTTCGAGACCGCCTGGCGGCAGGCGCTGAATGCGGGGCTGATCCCCGGCACGGCCGCAGCGTCGGCGACGGCCGCCGTCAGCGGCGGCGCCGTGCAGCAGGCGGCAGGCGAGATCCTGGCCGCCGCCGGCCGCGCCCGGCCGGGCGAGATCACTCTGATGATCCGGCCCGATCCCACGATCTGGGACGGCCGCTTCGCCAGCAACGCCTGGCTGCAGGAGCTGCCCAAGCCGATCGTCAAGCTGACCTGGGACAACGCCCTGATCGTGGCGCCGAAGACGGCCGAGCGGTTGAAGGTGGACTTCCATGAAACCGTGGAGGTGTCCGCTGGCGGCAGGAGGATCAAGGCGGCGGTCTGGATCCTCCCCGGTATGGCGGAGGACACCGCCCTGCTCACCCTGGGCTACGGCCGCCGGCGCGCTGGCAAGGCCACGGGCCAGGGCTTCAACGCCTACGCCCTGCGCACCGCGAACACTCTCTGGGCCGTCCCGGAGATCCAGGTCCGAGCCCTGGGGGAGCGCTACACCCTCGCCTGCACCCAGAACCATCACGCGATCCGCGGCGACGAGGTCAACGAGGAGGCGCTCGCGACCGAGCAGGCCGCGCGGCGCCACGTCGTCCGCACCGGCACGCTGGAGGAGTTCCGGCGCAACCCGGGCTTCGTCCAGGAGGAGCGGGAAAAGCCTGCCCCCGAGGAGAACATCTTCGGGAACTACCGCTACGACGGGCACGCCTGGGGCATGGCGATCGACCTCAACGTCTGCACCGGCTGCAGCTCCTGCGTGGTCGCCTGCCAGGCGGAGAACAACATCCCGGTGGTGGGCAAGGAGCAGGTGCTGGCCGGCCGCGAGATGCACTGGCTGCGGATCGACCGCTACTTCGCGGGCGGCCTCGACGCGCCGGCGATCCACAACCAGCCTCTCCCCTGCATGCACTGCGAGACCGCGCCCTGCGAGGTGGTCTGCCCGGTGGCGGCGACGGTGCACAGCGACGAGGGGCTCAACGACATGGTCTACAACCGGTGCGTCGGCACCCGGTACTGCTCGAACAACTGCCCCTACAAGGTGCGGCGCTTCAACTTCCTGCGCTATGCCCCCACCGCGGAGACGCCGGTGCTGGCGCTGGCGCAGAACCCGGACGTGACGGTGCGCATGCGCGGCGTCATGGAGAAGTGCACCTACTGCGTGCAGCGCATCGAGCAGGCCAAGATCGAGTCCAAGGTCGAGGGCCGGCCGGTCCCGCCGAACGGGATCCAGACCGCCTGCCAGCAGGCCTGCCCGACGCAGGCCATCGTCTTCGGCGACATCAACGACGCCGCCTGGGAGGTGCGGCAGTGGAAGGACGGCCCGCTCCACTACGGGCTGCTCGAAGAGATCAACACGCGCCCGCGCACGACCTACCTGGCCAAGCTGCGCAACCCCAACCCCCTGCTCGAACCGGCCGGAGGAGCTGAGCATGGCCACGCTTGAGACCGGCGGCGTCCCCGCCCCCCTGCCGAAGCCCTACCAGCCGCCGATCGTGGCCCCCGGCCACACCACGGCCACCGTCACCGACAGGATCAGCGAGGTCGTGCTCCAGCGCACGCCGCGCTGGTGGTTCTTCGGCTTCGCCGGCGCCTTCTCGCTGTTCATGGTGTTCCTGGTCTCGGTGACCTACCTGTTCGCCAAGGGCGTGGGCATCTGGGGCATCAACTGGCCGATCGGCTGGGGCTTCGACATCATCAATTTCGTCTGGTGGATTGGCATCGGCCACGCCGGCACGCTGATCTCGGCGATCCTGCTGCTGCTGCGCCAGGAGTGGCGCACCTCGATCAACCGTTTCGCCGAGGCGATGACGCTGTTTGCCGTCGCCTGCGCCGGCATGTACCCGGTCCTCCACCTGGGGCGTCCCTGGCTCGCCTACTGGCTGCTGCCCTATCCCAACACCATGGGCCTGTGGCCGCAGTTCAGGAGCCCGCTGATCTGGGACGTCTTCGCGGTCTCGACCTACGCGACCGTCTCCGCCCTGTTCTGGTACGTGGGCCTGATCCCGGACCTGGCGACGCTGCGCGACCGCACCCGGAACCGCATCTGGAGGATCGTCTACGGCTTCGGCGCCATGGGCTGGCGGGGCTCGGCGGCGCACTGGCACAACTACGAGACGGCCTACGTGCTGCTCGCCGGCCTCGCCACACCGCTCGTGCTCTCCGTCCACACGGTGGTCAGCTTCGACTTCGCCATCGGCATCATCCCCGGCTGGCACGCCACGATCTTCCCGCCCTACTTCGTGGCCGGCGCCATCTACGCCGGCTTCGCCATGGTGCTGACGCTGGCCATCCCGCTGCGCGCCCTGTTCAAGCTCGAGGACTTCATCACCACGCGCCACCTCCAGAACATGGGCAAGGTGATGCTGGCGACCGGCCTGATCGTGGTCTACGGCTATATGTCGGAGCTGTTCTTCGCCTGGTACAGCGGCAACGTCTACGAGATGTTCATGGCCTGGAACCGCGCCTTCGGGCCCTACCGGGGGCACTGGTACATGCTGCTCTTCTGCAACGCCGTGGTGCCGCAGTTCCTGTGGCTCCGGCGCGTGCGCACGTCACCGCTGTGGCTGTTCGTGATCTCGATGTTCGTCAGCGTCGGCATGTGGCTCGAGCGCTTCATCATCATCGTCACCAGCCTGCACCGCGACTTCCTGCCGGCGTCCTGGGGCCTGTACCACGGGACGATCTGGGACTGGGGGACCTTCATCGGCACGATCGGGCTGTTCCTGACGCTGTTCTTCCTGTTCATCCGCTTCCTGCCGACGATCTCGATCTTCGAGATGCGCACCATCGTGCCGGGCACCAAGGGAGGCGAGTACACGGAGGTGCCGCCATGAGCGCGCTCAAGCACCCCGGCCGGCGGCCGCCGATCTACGGCCTGATGGGCGAGTTCCCCTCGGCGCAGAGCCTGATCGACGCCGCCCGCGCCATCCACGAGGCGGGCTACACGCGGGCGGACGCTTACACCCCCTACCCGATCGAGGAGCTCGCCGAGGCGCTCGGCCATCACCGCACCAAGCTGCCCGCCATCGTGCTCGGGGGCGGCGTCGTGGGCGCCATCGGCGGCTACCTGCTCCAGTACTGGTCGCAGGTGATCGAGTACCCGATGAACATCGGCGGCCGTCCGGTCCATAGCTGGCCGGCGTTCATCGTGCCCACCTTCGAGTGCACGATCCTGGCGGCGGCGCTGTCGGCGGTGTTCGGCATGTTCTTCCTCAACGGCCTGCCGCAGCCCTACCACCCGGTGTTCAACGTGCCGCGCTTCGCCCTGGCGTCGCGCGACCGCTACTTCCTAGTGATCGAGGCGCGGGACCCGAAGTTCGACCCCGAGGCCACCCGGCGGCTCCTGGCCGATCTCAACGCGACGGAGGTGTCCGACGTTGAGCGCTGAGAACCTCAGACCGAAAGTCGTCGATCGCGAAGCGTCTTGCGCGCGAGGCCTCACCCCCTGGCCCCCTCTCCCTGACGGGAGAGGGGGAACGAATCCG
>DASWME010000207.1:0-3105 GCA_036399915.1 Thermoanaerobaculia bacterium | reverse complement strand
GGATGTGGATGTAAATTATTCCTTGCCTTTGTATGAGCGGTATAGATACACACTTCAGGTGGGGGTAGTCGAGACGGCTCAGAGAAACAAAAGTTTCGGATTAAGGGACATGAAGATCTTCAGCAAGGGCCCGGAGGGCCGCGGACCGGAATACCTAGCCACGGTTGTCTTATATGGATTGCCCAGGTATTTTGGAGTTCTTACACAGCGAGCAGGGAGTGAGAATGCGGAACAGGATGTGACTCGCGCCTACTATGGAAGAGACCCAATACACGAACAGGGTTTGGCAGATCGCATCGGTTTCGTCATTGGTGCGGGATTGAAGAACCCCAGTGATCGCTTCGGGGTGGGGCTCTCTTTCGAGATTGGCTATGGCGTGAACCTCATAGGGATGTACGAGCGCGCCAAGCTGAAGAAATTGGCTGTAGTCAAGGAAGGAGATGTCTTCACCGGCACGGTCGAGCAGATCCCTACGCGCGAAGTCTGGGAAGAGGACTGGGTCTTCGGACTTTCGCTCGATCTCCGGTACATTACGGGCCTGTTCAAGCGAGCTTCATAGTGATCTCACGACGAGTCATCTAGGGCAGCGGGAGAAGAGGTGCCATCCACTTCGCGGCGATGGTGCCTCAGACTACCCACTGGGGGCGTCTCCACAGAGTCTCTACAGAGTAGTGGAGAAACCCTTCTAAGATACACTTTGGGGCGCCCCTCACTGCAGCTTGTACAATCCTTCTTGGAGCGCCCCCATCAGCCCCGCCTCGTAGGAGCGGCGGTCGAGCCGCGAGAGCCGCGCCGCCATGGGCGGGGTGAGGATGGAGACGCGGCGGAGCTGGTCGAGGCGCTCGGCGATGGCGTCCAGGGCCTCGTCGCGGGTGGTCCAGCGCAGGCGGTCGAAGGGCTTGAGGCTCAAGGGGACGGTGTAGCCGCGCAGGGTCTTCTCGCCGTCGACGTTGTAGTAGGCCTCGAAGTAGGACATCATCAGCTCGCGCAGGTCCCGGTAGACCGGCTCGCGGAAGCGCAGGCCCACGTAGTTGGACTTGCCGACCGCTCCCCAGCGGCCGTCGAGCGTGAAGACCGCCAGGAGGTGGTCGTCGTCGCGCCCGGGCTCGGGGAGCATCTCGACGATGCGCGGCGGGAAGCCGAGCCGGCGCAGGGCCGCGGCGGCGAAGATCGCGCCGTCATAGCAGTGGGCCTTGCGGTCGCGCAGCACGCTCGCCGGGCAGCGGTAGACGGGGTCCACGCTGTAGGGGAGATCATCCAGGAGCTCCTGGATGGCCGCCGGGCTGTCCAGCCCGGGCGGAAACGGCAGATCGGGATCGTCCCACGCGTAGGCCACGGCGCCTCCTCCTGTCCGGAGGAGGAGGATAGCCGATGGCGCCGGCCGCCGCGCTAGACCAGCCCCACCACGTCCATCTCCCGCGGGAACTCGACACTGAACTCGAACTGGACGGCCTGCTTGGCTGCGGGGGCCAGGGTGAGCTTCCATTCGAGCTGGTTGAGGTCGGTCCGCTTCGTGGGCTGGGGCTCGGCGGCTTCGAGCTTGACCTTGATCTGCTCGTGGCGGGAGACGGGGAGCTGGTCGCGGACGAAGACCACCTGCGGAGCGTCGCGCAGGTTCTCCACCTCGATGCGGTACTTGTAGCGGATGCGGCGGCGGTCGGCGAGGAAGGTCTTGTCGACGTCGCGGCCGGTGAGCTTGCGCTCGACGCGCAGCCGCTCGTCGGCGCCCAGGGCCAGCTCGAACTCCTGGCCGGGCGCGACGAGCGGGAGCTGGGTGGTGCCCAGGTAGTCGTCGCCCTCGAAGAGCTGGGCCCTGCCGGGCAGGAGCGTGTAGGGGCTCTCGTTCGTCACCCGGGCGCGGCGGTAGCAGACCGGCTCGCGCCGGGGCGCGGTGACGGCGTCGAGCTCGGGCCGGAGCCTGAAGGCCGAGACCGTGACCTTACGGGGATCGCCGCCGCTCGGCACGTCGGCGCGGCCGGGGATCTGGTAGGTGAGGGCCGCGCCGGACTCCGAGACCTCGGCGGACGGCAGCTCCAGGGAGACCTCTTCCTCCAGGGTCTCCTCCATCTCCATGGCAAGATCGGCCGCCAACATCGGAGCCATGGCTATGCCGGCCTGGGCGGCGGGGCGGGCGGCTTTTGGCATGGCGGGCCGGGGCCCGACGTACCAGGGATCCAGCTCGGGGATCTCCAGCGCCAGCGCGGGCCGCGCGGTGGAGAGAGTGAGGGCCACGCCGGCCCAGTCCTCGCCGGTGCTCTGGGTCACCTCGGCGAGGTAGGCTGCCTCCAGCCCGTCGCCCGTCAGGCGCAGGTCGTACAGGGGCTGCCAGCGGGCCGGCTGGACGGCGTAGGTCAGCTCGATCTCCAGCTCGCCGGCGGAGAGCGCCTCGACCTCGACCGTGGCCGCGTAGCGCTGGCGCGGGCGCGCGGCCTGGAGCTGCGCCAGCTCGCGCTTGAGGCGATCCAGCTCCCTGGCCAGGTCGCGGCGCTGGCGGCCGACGGCGAGGATCTCGGCCTGCAGGGCACGGCCGCGCTCGGCGATGAAGTCGTAGACGGCGCCCTGGTCGGCGGTCGAACGGTTGCGGAAGGCGAGCCCACGGGCGAAGACCTCGCTCTGGGCGGCCAGCCCGTCGAGGGCCTTCTGGGCCTTGTCGAGCAGCTCGGCCCGGGCCGCGAGGTCGGCGTCGACGTCCATGGCGGCCTGGACCTTCGCCTCCAGCTCGCGGGCGGCCGCGGCGGGGGTGTCCACGAAGTGCTCGACCCGCACGCTGACGCCCAGCAGGCGGGCTCGCGCAGTGCCGCGGCCTGCGGCGCGCACGCTCTCGGCGAGCAGGGACATGGGGAGGCCGGAGACCTCCAGCCGGTGCTGCCCCGGCTCCAGCGTCGTCCGTCCCCGGCGCGTCACGCGCGCCCGGTCGGGGAAGACGGTCACGGCGTCGATCGTGGAAGCGAGGTCCGGCATGATGAACCCTCCCTGGGATTTCGGTGGAGTGTAGTACATCGGGGCGGTCTGCCCTGCGAGGCCTCACCCCCTGGCCCCCTCTCCCTGACGGGAGAGGGGGAACGATGCCGAACCGTCGCGGCCTGTAGGGGTGCGCTGCGCGCA
>DASWME010000206.1:0-2118 GCA_036399915.1 Thermoanaerobaculia bacterium | reverse complement strand
CCCCTCCGCTCGTCTAGAATCGCCGCTTCTCGGAGGAGACGTCATGAGCGCGCCCGACCCCCTCTCCGGCCTGCGCGACTCCATCGCGGAGGTGGACCGCGCCCTGCTCGAGCTGCTGCGCCGCCGCATGGAGCTGGCGGCCGAGGTGGGCCGCATCAAGGCCGAGTCCGCCATGTCGATCGTGGTGCGCGACGCCGAGGACCGGGTGCTCACTCGCGCCCGGCAGCATGCCGAAGCCTGCGGCGTCTCCGAGGAGGTCATGGAGAGCGTCTTCCAAGCGATCATCCGCGGCTCGGTGGAGCGCCAGTACCGGATCGGGATCTCGATGCGCCAGCAGCGCGGCGAGCGGATGCTGATCGTGGGCGGCGCCGGCGGCATGGGCTCCTGGTTCCGCGGCTTTCTCGCGCTGGCCGGGCACGAGGTGGAGGTGGTCGATCCCTCGCTCGTCAACGTGCCCGAGGCCCCGGGGCGTTTCTCCAGCCTGGACCTGATCGCGGACCTGGACCGCTACGGCGCCATCCTGGTCTCGGTCCCGCTCAGCCGCATGCCCGCGGTGATCGAGCAGGTCGTGGAACGCCGGCCGCGGGGCGCGGTCGTCGAGGTGGCCTCGATCAAGTCTCACCTCGTGCCGGTCCTCCGGCGTGCCCGGGAGGACGGCGTGCGCGTCCACGCCCTGCACCCGATGTTCGGGCCCGGCAAGTCCTATTACGAGAAGCTGACCTTCGTGCTCGCTGCTCAGGGCGACCTTGCGGAAGAGAAAGGGCAGATCGAAGCCTTCATCCGCCACCCCTACACCCGCCTGGTGGTCGTCCCCTTCGACCACCACGACCGACTGATGGGCTGGCTCCTCGGCCTCGCCCACCTGAGCAACATCCTGTTCGGCGCCGTCCTCACCCGCTCCGGCGTCGATGCCGAGGAGCTCCACACCTGCGCCTCGGTCACCTTCTCCCGGCAGACGTCCAACGCCCTGCTGGTCCTCAACGCAAACCCCGACCTCTACCTGGACATCCAGCACCTCAACCCGCATCGGCACGAGGTCTACGCCGCCACCCGCGAGGCCTTGCGCGAGATCGAGGCCCTCATCGAGCAGCCCGACCGCGAAGGCTTCCGGCGGCTCCTGACCGCGGCCCGTCAAGCGCTCGCCGGCGAGCCGTAGGGGGGAACCTCACCCTGGCCTCTGCACCGCACCCGTCGTTTCAGGGTTGACAGCGTCCTAGTAGCTCTTCTTCGCGCCGCTCTTCTTGGCGCTGGACTTCTTCGATCCCTTTTTCTCGGTGCTCCCGCCGCTCGCAGACGACTTGCTGGAGGACTTCTTGCCGGCGCTCCTCTTGCGCGCCGCGGCGGCGATGCCGGCCGCCGCAGCCACGCCGGCCACGGCCGCGGCCGACGCCAGGACCTTCTTGCTCTTGACAGCCTTGGCGGCGGCCTTCTTGATGCCTCCTCCCTTGCCCTTCGAGCTCTTGGAGGACGACGAATATGCCGTCGAGGAAGTGGTGGCGCCGGTGCTGGAGGGTGCCGCCGTCTCGGATCCGCCCTCCGTCCCGCTCGATCCTTTCTTGCTGCCCGTCGTAGCCATCGAAAGCTCCTTTCTTCAGAACATGTAAGGCGCTCTGATCACAACGCGGGAAGACAGCACCCGCTGGCTTGGCACGATAGCAAGAAACGTGCACGTTTTCCCATCAATCATCTGCAAGGGCCTGGAGGAGGTCGGCGGCGAGGTCGTCCGGATGCTCGAGGCCGATGGAGAGGCGGATCAGGTCCTGCGGCGTTCGGGACCCTGGACCCTCGCTCGTGGCGCGGTGCTCGATCAAGCTCTCGACGCCGCCCAGCGAGGTGGCCCGCGTGAACAGCCGCGCCCGGGCCACGGCCGCGAGCGCCGCCTCCCGTCCTCCCGCGGTGCGGCAGGAGAGCATGGCGCCGAAGGCGGACATCTGGCGCCGGGCGATCTCGTGCCCGGGATGGGAGGGCAGCCCCGGATAGTGGACCGCCGAGACCGCCGGCGAGGCCTCAAGCGCGCGGGCCATGGCGAGGGCGCCCGCGCTCTGGGCCGCCACCCGGCAGGCGAGGGTGCGGATGCCGCGCAGCACCAGCCAGCCGTTGAAAGGCGAAGCCACCGCT
>DASWME010000205.1:0-16029 GCA_036399915.1 Thermoanaerobaculia bacterium | reverse complement strand
CATGTCGGCACAGAAGCACTGGCGCGCCCTCAACGGCGCCACGCTTCTCGCTGACGTCGTCCGCGGTGTGGTGTTCGAAGATGGCATCAGGAAAAAGGCCGCCTGACTCGCGGTCCCATACACAACTCTTGACAATATCTCAAGACCGGGACCCCAATGTTCAATGTCGGAAAACGACAGCATAACCCCCTCTGAATCGAACTCAGTATCGTCGAAGAAGGTCAACTGGCCGAGCCAGCGGATCTGGCCGTTTTTCGACAGAAGACGGGCGAGCCAAAAGGGCCTCGTCAGCTCGACGATGCGGCCGCCGCCGCGGGTGTCATAGACGAGTGTGTGGATCGTGTGGACGGACGTGGGTGTCGGTGAAGAATCGCCGTTTGAAACAGGCCTGCGGCGAGCCATGTCAACGAGAGCTGGGCCCAGAGCGTTGTGAAGGGCTTCGAATCTGGGTATCACCGCAGCCGCCGAGACTGGGGTGCTTGTGCGATGGCGGGCGACGAAGAGACCGGCGGCCGCCGCGGCCATGATGGCGAGAAGACTGACTGCGATGACCGCCAAACGGGTGCTACTCTTCTTCATAGCTGGTGCGATCTTGAGTCCGGCCGTCTCGCCGAGACCGAAGAGATGCTGAAGGAACTGGACGTATCGTGACTCCGCGCCGGGTCCGGTTCACAGCAACTGTCCGGGAGCATGTTCAACTCCTCAAGAAGTGGTGGCAGGTAACGGTATTGAGCTCAGGCGCAACATCCCCAAGCCGAACTGAGGCGCGAGCCGAAGGCGAGGACCAAGGTGAACGCGCCGGGTGTTGTTGCCTGCAGCAAATTGTTGGGCGGTCGTGCAATAGTGCCGCCCGAAGCACCACCTCTAAGACGGTTGCTACCTAAACGGAACGTCCTCAAAGACTATAGTCCGCCATGACGCCCTCTGACCAAAAGCTGCTCCCTGGAAGGAAGCGCCCGCTGCCAACACCAGCTGAAGAGTGCCGCTGGTCGATTCGGCGGGCACGTCCGCGAATGCGACCTTCGCTCTGATAGGGATGTTTGGAGATACAAGAGCAGAACTGAATTCGTTGCTATGCCAGTCGCGGGATCCGATCGTTGCAGCTGCAATGCGATACTCGCCACCCTTTTTGTCGTACAGCAGCGTGACCGGCGGGTACGTGCTTGACGCGAGAGCTATTGTAGTCGCTGTAGAACCCGTGTTTGTGACCAGCAGGAAGCAGGAGACTCCCTCTGCGGAGTGTTCGCACTTATCGAGAGTGATGTCGAATGGGGGAACGCGCTTTGGGGCTGCCGCAGCAGCTGTCTTGGCCGAGGTCTGCGGAGCCCTCGTCGTACTAGATGAGCCTCGCTCGCTACCGTGGCCGTCGTCGATCCCCTTGGAGAGCAGAGAATCGATTGCCCCCGTCCGCGGCAGTTCCGCCAGAGAGGCGCCAAGTATTCGCGCCGTATTCGTATCCAGAAGCTTCACTGACAAACTTACGCTGTCGCCGAGAGGCGTAACCGTTCCAGTCACTAATGCTTCAACGCCCGCGATTTTGCCCAGTTGCCTAACAGTCTCAGGATCGATCAGCCCGGAGGAGGAGAGCTTGTGCTCAATCAACAACGCCTTTATATGGCTTCGATCAACAACCTCGAATCCATGTGCCTCATTCTCAAGCAGCACAGACAGCTGCTCGGCAATGAAGCGACCTAACTCTGTTACATTGCCCTGGAGGTCAGTAAAATCTACCACAGCGACTGTCCTCCGCTGAGCCTTGGTCATGCTCGAAGCTATCTTAACAGCACACCTACGGATAGGTTCCTCATTTGTCTGCGCTGTCACGGGCAGCTCCGCATAACTCAGAAGAGCCGCAACCAAGCCAAGGCGCCATGTCAAGCCATTTCCAAACACTATTCTGTACCCCCAATTTCTATCTGTTTTTCTCCATCCTGGGAACCTGTACTGCCGTGTCTACGGAGTCACTCTATCTACGCGAACGACAACGCGGCGCGCCGACAGGTCTACGTTCAGGACGTGCACAACGAATCGGTCGCCAGCTGGCGTGCGAAAGGATAGATCCCCAGGACCCATGAACGCTCTGCTCAGTGTTTCTGCCCCAAACGGAGCTATAGTCAGGGTCGCGAAAGCAACTCCATCGAGGTCACCGAACTGCGCTGATAGGGACACCGGAATGCCCGCTGGCGACACAGGCACGTTCTCTTCGAGGGTGACTGTCTGATTGGCGCGGGTCTCCACAGAGTCTTGGCCACGGCCCAGCGCTTCCAAATTCTGATCCTCTCTCGAGACGCCTGGTCCCCGGGCCTGAGGCGATGGCGATTGGGTCGCCGGCCTAGCTACTGGGGGTGCCACCGAACCGGGAGCCACGTTCACTGGCCCAGCTACCGGAGGTGCCACCGAACCGGGAGCCACGTTCACTGTGACCTGAGTGCCGCGATTGAGGAGGGCGATCGAGGCAGCGACGATACCGCAACCGCCTAAGATCACGGCCGCGACGATCTCGCCGCTCAGCCTCGCCGCAGACTTAGTCGGAGCGTCGGCTCCTCGTCTGGTTTCGGTGTGCAGATTCAAGCCGTTTCTCGTCACTGAACTATACTCCCTGTCCTTAGAGTTCCGAAGTCTGAGCTCACTACAGCGATTCCTGAGACGCTGGCGGCCTCACCACTGACGCGAGTTCACTCGCATCAGTGCGGCCACCGAAGCAATACGCCTGCGCGGTCGTGGCGCCGCCCAACCTAGAGGCTTATCCGACCAACCGCCTTGGCTCCAGAGGAGTATTCTACTCTACAGCCCGGCCTCAGATCGTGGCGGACGCAGGGTGCCAGACGCTACCGGTCGGATGCCATGCGGAGAAGTGCCAGCCATTTCGCGGCGTACCTTTCCTACGGTACCGGCCTTCTCTGCGAGACCTGGCGAGAGCTCCGCCAGCGTGGAGGTCGCCGGCCTCGCTACCCGGCCACGTGCGCCGGGATCTTCTCTAACTCGTCGCGCAGGCGCTGCTCGGCGTGCCACAGATCGTAGGTCTGCTGCATGCGCAGCCAGAGCTCTGGACCGTTGCCACAGAACTTCCCCAAGCGCACCGCCATCTCCGGGCTGACGCCGGATGTGCCCGAAAGCACCCGGTGGAGCGTCTGGCGCGTCACCCGGAGCTGCCGCGCGGCCTCACTGACCGTGAGGTTCAACGCTGGCAGCACGTCCTCGCGCAAAATTTCCCCTGGATGGGTTGGGGGCCGATGCGATCTTCCGCGGGCGACGTAGGGTGCCAGGCGCTTCGCGGGTTGCGTTGCACTCACCTCGAACTTGCGTGTAGGTTCCATTTCGCCACGCTTGATACGGCCAGCTTGCCTCACACTGGTGACCAGCAGCTCAAAATCGGAGTCCTTCACTTCAAGTCCTCCTATAGAGGGACGCAGGGTGCCAAGCGCTCGCGACTGGACTGCCGCCGCTACCGGCCGGATGCCATGGGCCCACCTCGCGTCTAGCTCGCTTTGGGCGGACGCGACCGAGTATAGCGGGCCTCGTGGTGGGGCCGGCCCTTGGTGACGCGGACGATGTATCCGTCGCGGGCCAGCCGGCGCAGGCAGCCCTCCACGTGTCGCTCTTCCACGCCGCCCCGCAACTGGTCTGCGAAGCGCCGGTTCACCTCAGCGGTGACGGCGTGGGCGCCGAAGGGCTCGTCGGGCGCTTGGGCGTCCACCGCCTTCTTGACCGCGGGCATGATGGGCGGCCGGCGTCCCCGCCCGTAGGCGAGCGCGACCGGGGGCTCCGCAACGGGTACCGCTGGCGGCGCCGCTGGTGCCAGTTCCACGCCTGGCAGAGTCCCTGCCGCGTCGACCGCGGCCTGGAGCGCCTCGAAATGACGGCTGAGCGCCTCCAGCTCGGCGGCGTGGCGGGTCCGTTGCTCGCGGTGGAACGCCTCCCGCTCGGCGTGGAGCGCCTCCTGCTCCCGATGATGGCGGAGCTGCGATTGGAACCGGGCGAGCAGTTCCGCCACCGATTCGTTCCGTACCATGACGTCCTCCTTGCAAGGGCGAAGGTCCGGCTTCGCGCCGCCGCTCAGCCCGGAAACGGACTGCGGATTCTCGACCAGCCGGGAGAAAAAGCCCTCCCGCCCACCGGAATTGTCGACCAGTTTACACCGGCAGGACGAGAAATGGGGCGGGCAGGTCGGGAACTGGGGCAGGCAGGCCGCGAAGCGAGCCAGGCAGGCCGAGAAACGGCACAGGCAGGACGGGAATCGACGCAGGCAGGGCGAGAACTGGAGTCGGCAGGCCGAGAAACGGCGCAGGCAGGGCGGGAACTGATGCCGGCAGGACGGGAAGCGGAGCAGGCAGGGCGGGAAACGACGCCGTTTGGCGACCTGCCTGGAGCGGCAGGTCGGCCATCTGGGGCTGTTCGCGGCCAGCTTTGCTCCGTCGTAGGACTATCGCTCGGTCGGATCGATGAGGCGCAGCCCCTCGAAGCGGCGGCCTGCTCAGCCGGCGAACTGAGTGCCGAACCGCTCGATCCGCTGAAGGATCTCGTCCACGATCCCCCGCAGCGTCTTGACGTCGGTGCCGCTGCCGGACGGTGAGGTCTGCCCTTCGAAGCCCCACCCTCTGTCTCTCTGACGGGAGAGGGAGGACGCCTGCATGGATGTTTGCCGTAGGGTGCGCTGTGCGCACATCAACGTCGCGTTGGTGCGCACAGCGCACCAACTACAGGGTTCGTGGTCTCGGCCAGGGTTCCCCCTCTCCCGTCAGGGAGAGGGGGCCAGGGGGTGAGGCCTCGGAGGGCAGATCCGTCAGGAGGCCAAGAAGTCCACAAAGGGTAGGCGATTGATCGCCGGGCGCCCGTGGCGGTAGCATCTCCCCTCCGCCGGAGCCGCAATGACGCCGTCCAAGTCCGCCAAAATCCTCTGGATCGCCCTCGCCCTCACCGCCTGCCGCGGTGCTCCGGAGGAGGGGACGGCACCCTCGGTCCGGACCGGCCTGCGCCCGCCCCGGCGCGTTTTCCTGATCACTGTGGACACCCTGCGGGCGGACCACATGAGCCTGTACGGCTATCCACGGGCCACCACGCCGAACCTCGACCGGCTGGCCGCGACCGGGGTGACCTTCGACCGCGCCGTCTGCCAGTGGCCGAAGACGGGCAGCTCGTTCGCCTCGATGTTCACCGGCCTCTATCCCCACACGACCGGGCTCACCCACAAGGCGGCCCTGCGCATTCCCGACCAGTATCTGACGCTGCCGGAGCTCTTCAAGGAGAGCGGCTACAAGACGTTCGGCGTCAACTCGAACGCCGTGCTCGCCGCCCAGTTCGGCTGGAGCACCGGGTTCGATGAATTCCAGGAGACCTGGGGCGGCGGCAAAGTTCCGGCGAATCCCAGGAGGTTCCGTCCGCTGGCGAGCGCCATCCGGGTCAACGCCCTGGCCGTGCCCCTGCTCCGGAAATACGCGAAAGCGGACCGGCTCTTCGCCTGGATCCACTACACGGACCCGCACGCGCCTTACATCCTGCCGGACGGCTCGGAGAACCCCTTCGTGGGCGACGCCCTTTTCCAGGGGGACCGGACGGTGCCGGCCCGGGTCACCAGGGGCTACGCCCTCGACGGCCGCAGGGATCTCAAGTACTACGTCTCGCAGTACGACGCCAACGTCCTGGTGACCGACGTGTACATCCAGAAGCTGCTGGACGAGATGCGCTCGCTGGGACTGCTGGAGGACAGCCTCATCATCTTCGTCGCCGATCACGGCGAGAGCCTGGGGGAGCACGACTCCTGGTTCGAGCACGGTCCGTTGCCCTACAACACCACGGCCCACGTGCCGCTGTTCTTCGTGATGAACGGCCTGCCGGCGGGCAGGCGCGTGGACCGGCCGGTCGAGCTGGTGGACCTCTACCCGACGCTGCGCGACCTGATCGCGCCGGACCGGCAGGTCCCCGGCCTCGAAGGGCACAGCCTCTGGCCCCTGCTGCGCGATGGCGGGGGCACCAGACAGACCGGCGAATTCCGCCAGGCCTTCTCGGAAGCCGGCCGGCGGCCGAACCTCTACCACAGCGTCCAGGAAGCCACCTGGAAACTGGTCTTCAACTCGGGCGGCAAGCGCTCGCGCGCCGCCCGCTCGCCGACCGGCGGCTTCGAGCTCTACAACCTCGCCGAGGATCCGCTCGAGACCCGCAACCTGGCTGCCGTTCACCAGGAGGAGGTCCGGCGGCTGCGGCGCGACCTCGCCGCCTGGGTGCGGAAGGCGCGGGCCATGGGGGAGGAAGAGGGAGGAGACGCCGAGACCGAGCGGGCGCTGCGGGCACTGGGGTATGTGAATTAGAGCTCGCCGCCTGCCGCCTGCCTATGCCACTTGAGCGTGCAGGCGGACACCCAGCGCGCGAGCAACCTTCAACACGGTGGCAAAGCTAGGATTGCCGTTCTCAGAAAGTGCCTTGTACAAGCTCTCTCGGCTCAGTCCGGCATCGCGTGCGACCTGCGTCATGCCGCGCGCGCGTGCGATATCGCCCAGCGCACGAGCAATCCCCGCGGCATCGTCGGGAGCCTCGGTGAACCAGGCGTCAAGATAAGCGGCCATCTCTTCAGGCGTACGAAGCTGTTCAGCTACGTCATACGCGACGGTCTTGGTTCTGGACTTGGCCCTGGTGGTCGTTTTTTCAGTCGTCTTAGCCATGATGTGGCACTCCTATAGGTTCTTGGCGAGAGCTATGGCGGTCTTGATGTCCTGGGCTTGCGTGGACTTGTCTCCTCCGGCAAGGAGCACGATCAGGGTTCCGTCGCGCTCGGTATAGTAGACCCTGTACCCAGGGCCAAAGTCGATCTTCAATTCGCGGACGCCATGGGTAAGGACGCGATGCTTGCCGGGATTGCCGTGGACCAAGCGATCAACACGGACTTGAACACGTGCGCGGCCCTCAAGGTCTTTCAGGGAGTTGATCCAATCGCGGTAGACCTCGGTAACCTTGATGGGCATGTCCAAAATGTATCCTATGGGCTACGAATGTCAAGAGAGCAGGACACAACGGGAAAGGGGGAGCCACCGCCCGGAAGAGGGCCGGCGCCAGGCAGTTCGTGACGCCTGTCGCAACGCGGCGCTGATTTTCGAGATTGGAAGGGCTGGCGTCAGGAGCCGCCCCCCGTCCCTCCCGTCCGCCCGAAGTTCGCCGCCAGCACCGCCAGGTCCAGGCCGTCGACCCGGCCGTCGGTGTTGAAGTCGGCGGCCACGTTCCAGTTGGTGTCGCCGCGCTGCGAGCCGAAGTGGAGGCCGAACTTCACCAGGTCGGTGCCGTCGACCCGGCCGTCCTCGTTGATGTCACCCTGGATGAAGTTGGCCCCCTGGACGGTGAAGCGGGCGATCTCGCGGTCGATGGTGTTGGGCGGGGTGGCAAGGTCGCGGGAGCGCAGGCCCACGATCACCGTGCCGGTGGGCGGCGCGGGCGGCTTGTAGCTCAGGTGGGCCTGGCGCGTCGTCCCCGTGGGCACGGCCTGGACGGGCTGGCCGTTGACCAGCAGGAAGGTGTTCGCGAGGTCGATCCCCGCGCCGAAGTCCCAGACATCCACCTCGATCGACACTTCCGGCCTGACGTTTCGCGCGCCGCGAGCGGGGGTGATGATGCCGGGGACGGGCGGCACGGCGTCGATCCCCTGGATCAGGTTGAAGAAGACCCGGGCGAGGATGTCGTACCCCGCGGCGTTGGGGTGCCCCACGGGATCGTCGGCGATGGTGCTGTAGAAGCCGCCGAAGAGGTTGGGCGTGCTGCGGAAGACTTCGTTGGGCTCGGCCAGGCGCCGGCCGCGCAGGCCGGCGAGATTGCGGATCCGCCCGTTGAGCTGGTCGGTCAGCACGTTGTCGGCGTCCACCTTGGCGTCGGGCTTGCGGGGGATCACGGTCGCGTGGACCGCGATGAGGTTCAGCCGCTCGGCCCGGGCCGCCATCTCGTCGAGGTTGAAGATGGTGGTCTCGAGCGAGATGGACTTCGAGATGTCGTTCGTTCCCTCCATCAGGAGGAGCACGTCGCCGGGCACTCCCTGCGCCAGGACCGAGTCGATGCGGGAGAGGCCGTCGGGCGTCTTCTCGCCGCCCACGCCGAAGTTCAGCACCGTGGCGCTCACGCCCACGGACTGGAGCAGGGATTCCAGGCGCGGGGGATAGCCGGGCCTGGCCCGCGCCGGGTCGTCCCCCACGCCGGCGGTGATGCTGTCGCCGAAGGCGAGGTACTTCCGCGGGGCCGTCTGCGCCGCGGCCAGCGCGGGAACAAACCCCAGGATCAAAAGGACGGAGGAGAGCTTCCGCAGGGTCAAGGGACCCTTTCCCACCGCGCCGCCGCCTGCCGTTTCTGAGAGGGCCAGCGCATCCGGACCTGGTCCCCCTCGAAGGTGACGACCGGCCGGTCCAGTGAGGAGGAGACCGCGGCCTCGGCCGCGGTCCGGCCCTCGCCGTCGAGGGCGAGGACCGACCAGGCGCGGGGCGAGGCGTTCAGGTACAGCAGGCGAGCCTTGCCGGGCTCGCCGAGGAAGCCGGGGTAGAGCGAGCCGGACGGACCGGCGGCGCGCTCGCCGCGCCACTCGCCGCCCTCGAAGCGGGCGATCCGCAACTGGTAGCCGTGGCCGTCGTAGCGGCTCCAGGCGATCAGCGCGCCACCCCCGCGGGTGGCGGTCAGCGCGGGCGTGATGTCGGGCACCGAGTTGCCGGCCGAGAGCCGGCCGACGGGGAGCCAGGCGTCCGCGACGCGGCGGCTCCAGACGATCTCGTCGTCCTCGCCGTCGAAGGCGCTCCAGGCGAGGAGCCAGGAGCCGTCGTCCAGCACGGCGCCGGCCAGCGCGAGTTGGCTGCCCGGCCCGGGCCAGGAGACCTGCTCGGGTGCCTGCCAGCGCCCGTCCCTCCAGGCGGCGGCGCGCACGGAGAGGGAGCGGCCGCCGTCGCCCTCCAGCCAGGCGAGGCCGGCGAGCCGGCCGCCGTCCACCAGGAGCACCGGCCCCTGGCGCTCGGCGCCCTCCTGGCCCGGGGGCTCGGCCAGGGACCGCGCGGCCTTGTCGTTGCCGCGGAGGAGGAAGAGGCGCCGGCCGCCCGTGGGCGACGGGTAGCTGCCGGCGGCCACCCAGCCGCCGTCCAAGGCGGCGAAAGAGGAGACCTCGGCCCGCTCCGGCAGGGTCAGCCGCAGCGTCCGGCCGCCGGGCAGCTCCAGCTGCGCCGAATCCGCAGCGGTCGGGACGAGCGCCAGCGCCTGGCCGTCGCGAAACGCCTGGAGGGGCTCCTCCTGGGCGGAACCGGCGACGGTGCCGTAGAAGAGGAGGAGACAGAGAAATCCCCCGAGCGGGCGAAGGAACGATCCGCACACGTGGGGTATCCTACCGCAGTTCCGGAACCGCCGCCGGCGGGAGACCTCCGTTTGCGCCGAATCACGTACCGCCGTCCTTTCGCCGTCGTCGCGCTCTGCGCGCTGGCCGCCGGCTGCCGCCGCGAGCCGCCCGTGCCGGTCCATCGGGGGCCGATCGTGCTGATCACCATCGACGCTCTGCGGGCCGACACCGTCGGCGCCCTGGGCGGCCCCCCGAAGGTGATGCCGGCGCTGAGCGCCCTCGCGAAGGACGCCACCTGGGCGGGCCGCGCCGTCTCGCCGTCGAGCTGGACGGTGCCCTCCATGGCCGCGATCTTCACCGGCTTCCAGCCGTGGCGGGCGCAGAGCTGGTCGAACGACCGCGCGGTGCTCGACGAGCGGTTCGTCACCCTGCCCGAGTCTCTGAAGAAGGCGGGCTACCGCACCGCGGCGTTCCGCTCCAACCACTGGCTCCAAGCCGAGTACGGCTACTCCCAGGGGTTCGACGTCTTCCGATACCTGCGCGAGGGGAAGCGGGCCGAGAGGCACCTGGCGCAGCTCCAGGGCGGCCCCGAGTTCGTCTGGATCCACATCCTGCCGCCGCACGCGCCGTATGTCCGTCGCGATCCGCTCCTCGAGCGGCTCGACGAGGTCCCGCCGGACCTGCCGAAGCAGGTCCGTCCCCTCGACCTCGAGCCGTACTACGACCCGGCGGTGGACCTCCCGCCGGCGAAGGAACGGGTCTTCCGGGCGATGTACCGGCTCAACGCTGCCTACGCGGACATCATGCTCGCCAACATGCTCGACGCCCTGAAGCGGAGCGGCCAGTGGGACAAGACCCTCCTCGTGGTCACCTCGGATCACGGCGAGGAGTTCGGCGAGAGCGGCCAGATCGCCCACGGCGGCAACCTCGGGCACGTGCTGGTGGAGGTGCCGCTGGTGGTCAAGCTGCCGGCCGGCTTCCGGCGCAAGCTGGCGATAGGGCCTGGCCGGGTGGCCAACGTCCGGGTGGGACCGACGCTGATCGAGGCGGCGGGGGGCACGCCCGAGCCGGGCGCGGCCCCCAGCCTGTTCCAGCCGTTCGACAAGGGCCTGCTCTCCGAGCTGTACCTGGGCAACGGCGTCAACCGCTTCTCGCTGGTGAACGGCGACCTCCAGCTCCTCTGGGAGAGCCGGTTCGCGCCGCCGGAGCCGGAGTACTACCGGGCCCGCTACGAGGGGATCGGCGGCAGCCCCAAGCCGCCGTTGAGCGAGCCCGCCAAGGCCGTCTTCGGCCGGCTGGAGCGGGAGTTCGCGGCGACTCTTCCTCTTACCGGCCGGCGCGGCGAGCCGCCGCAGCTCACCCTGGTGCGCTGGACGCCGAACGGCACCGAGCGGGTGAACGACCCCGGCGCGGTTCAGCGCATGGCCCGGCAGCTCAAGAACGCCTGGCTGGCCGCCAACGGCTCCGAGGTGGCGCCCGGCCGCTCCGTGGGCAAGCAGCCCCGCCTCACCCCGGAGCAGGAGGAGGAGCTGCGGGCGCTGGGGTATGTGGCAGGGGGGAACTGAGGCCGGGCGCCAGCGGTAGACCTCCAGGCCGAACCCCCGGGGCGATCCTCCGGCGCGGTTGGAATGCGCACCCGCAGCTCCCAGGGCCGCCCGTCGAGCGTCCAGGGATGGCTCAGCACCACGACCGGCTCGCCGCAGCGGCGGAACGGACGGCTCGCGACGATCTCCACCCGAGGCTTCGGCACGTGGGCGAGGCGGCCGCGGTAGAAGCCGGCCTGCGGCCCATCGAGCCGGCTCTGCGGGAAGATCTCGACGTCAGTGGCTGCTGCTCTCCGCGATCCCCCTTGCCGCGTAGCTGCGGACCAGCTTGGAGAGGAAACTGAAGACGACGCCGAGGAACGGGTTGAGAGCGACGAAGGTGACGATCGAGGTCAGCCCCGCGAGCCCCAGCCATCCCCATTGCCGCCGGTCGCGCCGGCCGTTGACGATCGTGGCGGCGGTGATCGGAAGCGCCGAGGCGATCCCGTGTACTTCGCCGAGACGGCGAGCCCGACCCCGAATCCGGTCGCGATCGAAACCGCTACTGCGTGCAGGCCGGACGGCTGCCGCAGGCGATGCCGTGGGCGTTGAAGGCGTCCCAGATCCGGCAGCCGTTGGGCGTGCCGTTCGCGAGGTTGCCGTCGTCGTCGTCGGCTGAGAGGAAGACGGTGTACCAGTTGGCCGAGCCGCAGCCGTTCACGGTGGCGCCCGGGTTGCACTTGCCGCCCGAGACGACCTGGTAGGCGCTCTTGCTCGGCGTCAGGCTCTTGTACCAGATGGCATCCATCTTGGCCCAGCCGGTGGTGGTGCCCCAGCGGGCGATGAGCTGCTGCGCCAAGTCCCAGTTGGCCGTGCTGGCGATGTAGCTCTCGCAGTGCCCCTCGTAGCCCATGGGCCCTTGATAGGGCGAGATGAAGAGGACGTTGTAGGGGCAGCTATAGCGATCGCAGTTGATGCCGTTGTTGTCGGTCACCGTGCTCGGCTTGGCGATGGTCCGGATGCCGCCGCTGGCGAACGCCGACATGTCGCGCACGCCCGTGCACGTGCTGTTGCAATTGAAGCAGGCCACGCCGGGCTGGAAGTTCTTGCCGATGCAGGAGTCCTTGGTCTCCAGGAAGGCGAAGGTGTCTCCCACCGCCTCGCC
Organism: Thermoanaerobaculia bacterium; assembly: GCA_036399915.1. Classification (GTDB taxonomy): domain Bacteria; phylum Acidobacteriota; class Thermoanaerobaculia; order Multivoradales; family UBA5704; genus DATARR01. Next base: position 4,058 of record DASWME010000205.1, on the reverse strand, counting down.
GGTGCCCTTGTCGGACGCCGCGCCGCCCGAGTTGGCGTCCATGCCGTGGCCCCACTCGTGGAGGAACACGGCCGCGATCTCGCCCGTGTTGGAGCAGCCGCCGCCCGAGCGATAGAAGTTCACCGTCGAGCCGTTCCAGAAGGCGTTGCAGGTCTGATTGATGTTCATGTTGGCGGTCAGCGTGCCGTTGAGCCAGGTGTTGCCCGGCAGGAAGCCGGCCGCCTTGCGGTTGATGTTGGTCAGGTGGTAGTAGCCCGAGCGGGTCGCGTGGGTGTTGCCCGCGCCGCCCATGCCCGGAGTGGTGCAGTCCGTGCCGCCGCTGGTGCCGAAGGCGATATTGCCCGTCGTGCTGTCGGACTTCGAGATCGCGCCGCAATTGTCGGAGATCTTGATGTAGCGGCCGTTCAGGGTGACGGTCGCGGTGCCCCCGGAGTAGTCGTAGTTGCCGTTGGCGCCCGTGATCTTGGTCGAGCCGTTGGTGACGTTGGCGAACGGGAAGGGGCGAACCACCTCGACGTCGGTGTTGGTCTGCGGATAGATGCCGCCGGAGACCTGCGCCGTCACGTAGTAGGTGGCGTCGATGATCGACAGGGGCCTGCCGGTCTTGGCGTCCACCTGCGCCCGGTAGGTGACGGCGTCGCCCGCGCGGCGGAACTCGACCTCCCAGACCAGGACGTGCCGGTAGCCGCGGCCCGGGGCGCCTTCGTACTTCTCCGCCGGCCGCCCGCCCGCGGGGAGGACCGGGACGATCTTCAGCGTGCCGGGGTTGGGGACCTCGCTCAGCTCTCCGGCGCGCAAGCCCAGGGTCTGGAGCACCGACGCCAGGGCCGCCACCCGGCCGATCTTCGGCGTCGGATTCAGGCGCACCTCGGCGACCCGCTCGGTGCCGAATTGGACGACGTTGCCGTGGTTGATGCGGAAGAAGACCTTCGCGCCCTCCACCGGGACGCCGCGGTGGAACTGCTGGAACTCGACGAACCAGAGCTGCTTCTCCTCGCCGACGTTGACGGTGCTCCTGGCGTCGAGCCGCAGGTCGAAGTTGGAGACCCCCAGCAGCTCGGAGAATTCGTCCATGAAGGCGCGCAGCTTCGCCTCGACGTCCTCGACGCGCGGGCCGCCCTCATGGCCCAGCTTGAGGTTCGCGGCGGTGAGCTTGTTGCCCCGGCCGGGCAGGACTGGGATGCCGACGCCCTGGATCAGGTTGGGCCGGTCGCTGCGCTGGTCCCAGCGCACCTCCCACTCGTCCGACTGGTAGGCGAAGAAGCGCTGGAGGGCCGGGCTCTCAAGGGCCTTTTCAGAGCCCCGCGCCAGGACCTCCACCGAGGGCTGGACCTCCAGCTCGGGAGCGGAGAAGCCGCCCGCGAAGATGGCGGCGAGCTGCGCCTTTCCCCGGTCGCTCTCCTCGGGCGGGATCAGGGCGAACGCCAGCGCCGGGGCGAGCAGCGTCAGTACCAAAGCGAACAGCAGGAACTTCGACGGGAACGGACCTCTCATACTCTCCTCTCCTTTCCTGAGAGCTGAAGACTCCAAAGGTATTGGTGCCAGGATAGGAAAGGAGCGCGCCCGGTCCGTCAATCCTCGTTGAGCACCTTGTCGAGGTACTTGAGGGCCTCGGGGTCCTTCGACTGGGCGAGCCAGAAGAACGCCTCCTTGCGGATGGCGGGATCGCGCGTCTCCCGCGCCACGCGCACCAGGGAGGAGACGGCCTTGGCGCCGTGGAGCTGGGAGAGTGCGAAGACGCCCTTTTTCCGCACCTCCAGCTCCGGGTCCTTCTCGATGGCGCCCAGGATCACGTCCGCGGCTTCGGGGGCCTTCATCTGCGCCAGCCAGAAGAGGGCCTCGCCACGGATCTCGGCGCTGCGGTCTTCGCGGGCGGTGCGGATGATCGTCTCCGCCGCCCAGGGCACGTCGCTCTGGCTCAGGGAGAAGATGGCCTTCTCGCGGGCCTCGTCGTCGCGGTCGTCGCGGATCACGCCGGCGAGGTAGCGGGCGCCGCGCTCGCCGCGGGTCTGGCCCAGCCAGAAGAGGGCGTGCTCGCGCTTCTTCAAGGGATAGCGCGGCGAGGCCAGCTCTTCGAGGGCCGCGTCCGCGTTGGCGTTGCGGTGCAGGGCGAGGACGGCGGTCGCCTCCTCGCCCTCGTCGCCGTGGCCGCCCGGGCCGTTGCGGGCGAGGCCCGCGAGGTAATCGACGCTCTCCTCCGGCCTGGCGCTCCCGAGCCAGACGAAGCGGCGGCCGCCGGCGTCCAGGGGACAGTCCTCGGAGAAGCCGCGGACCTCGTCGATCTTCCCGCCCTCGAAGCGCAGGAGCACGTGCAGCTTCTGCTCCGGCCGGGGCTGGTCGCGGTCGGTGCTCCCCCAGCCGTTCTGCCGGCCTTCGAGGAGGCAGGCCGATGCGGACTTGAAATCCTTGTTGAAGCAGCAGAGGCGGCGCTGGCCCGCGACCATGGGGACCGACCAGCCCGTCCAGAAGGGCTCGTTGCCGCGCGAGCGCGCCTGCCGCAGGGCCGCTTCGAGCCCGGCGGCCGGCGAAAGGGTCTCGAGCCGCGCGTTCGAGACCGGGGGTTCGCCGGCGGCGTTCTGCGCCGGCAGAGCGGAGCCGGCGAAGAGGAGGATGAGGATCGAGATCGGGATCGCATTCATGGCTTCATCTCCGGGGTGGGGTGGGCTCAGTTGTTGTAGATCTTCTCCAGGAACTTCGAGGCTTCCTCGGAGTCCATGAGGGAGAGGTACTGGACGATCTGCCGGCGGACCTCGCGGTCCTTCTCGGCGTGGAAGACCTCGATCAAGCCGCGGGCATTGTTCTGGACGAAGAGAGCTTCGAGCACGGCCCTGCGGATCGAGGGGTCGGAAGAGGCCGAGTAGAGGGACCGCAGCGCTTCCGCCGCCTTGGCCCCACCGGCCACGCCGAGCCCCTGGATGGCCTTGCGGCGCAGGGCGGGGTCCTGCTCCTGGCGGGCGATCCCGGCCAGGGTCGTGACGTCTCTGGCGACCCCCAGGGCTTCGAGGACCTTCATCCTGGCGCCGGGCGAGGTCTCGCTCTGGTAGAGCTGCCGCAGCTCCTTCTCGGCGCTCATGGCGCCCAGCAGGCTGATGGCCTGCCCGCGCAACGGGTCCTTAGCGTCGCGGGCGACCGCGAAGACCCGCCCGCTCTGGTTGGCGACGAGGTAGGCGTTGAGGACGGCCGACTTGACCTCGGGCCGGGCCGAGGCGCGGTAGATCTCGTCCAGGGCCCGGACGTTCTCGTCGCTGCCGGCGATCCCCAGGTACTCGATGGCCTTCATCTGCAGCTCCGGATGCGCCGAGCCGCGGGCGACCTCGTGGAGGGTCTTGCGGGCCTCGGGGGCGTCGCTCTGCGAAATCACGAAGAGGGCCTGCTCCTTGAGGCGCGGCGAGTGATTGCCGCGCAGGAACTTCTGGAGCATGGGCAGGGCGCGATCGGGATCGCTCCCCAGGAGACCGTTCAACGCATAGAGCTTCAGCTCCTCGTCCTCGCCGGCCGCGGGGTCGGCGCCCTTGCCGGACGCTCCCCGGATCTCCACCTCCAGGGCCTTGGCGTCGTCACGCCATGCGCTCTTGGGGTGGGAGCCGGCGAGCTGCCGCAGGGTGGAGACCGCCTGCTGCGGACGGCCCGCCTTGTTCTCGGCGTAGGCCTTCCAGTACAGGGCCGCGTCGGCTTCGGCGCCGCCCCGGCGGGCCACCTGGCTGAACTTGTCGATGGCCTGGGTCCAGCGGCCCGCATCGATGTCCCGCTGGCCGGCGCGATAGAGGTCGTCCTTCTTCGCCGCCGCGTCGGCGGCGCTCAGGTAGAAAGCAGGCTGCGCCGCGGCCGGGAAGCTCGCCAGCAGCGAGGTCCCGTAGACGGCGGCCAGGGAGAGCAGGAGGGGGAGGAGTCTCATCGTCGTGTTCTCCTAAAGAGTCTGTTTTCCGGCCGGGCGGACCGAGCTTGAGTGCTCCAGCCGCTCGCTGACGACGCGCATCTTGAAGAGGAGGGCCTCGTCCTCGATCCGCGCCCGGAGATCTGCAAGGTCGTCGGCCGGGATTTCGTCCGGCCCGTGGGCG
>DASWME010000204.1:0-15894 GCA_036399915.1 Thermoanaerobaculia bacterium | reverse complement strand
CGATGATGCATTTGCAGCCTCTGTTGAACAAGTTGACTTTGAGCACGGCATCGAGCAATTGGTAGAAAGACTTTCTGCTAAGCTTGAGGAGCACAGCAGGCGCGGCTATGAAACCTCGGATAAGTTGAAAGAAGCCCTTGCTCGCCTCGCTAAGCAGCTTCGGTCACTTATCAGGGCTTAATCATGCCTCGTCGGGCATTCAGAACTGTAGCAGAAGAGCTGTTAGATGCGGCGGAGATAGCTGCGGATCACTTTGCTAATCATGGCTATAGTGTCCGTGTAGAGAAGCATGAACTTGGATTCCCTTATACTCCGACAATGATCTGTAAGCGTCAGAGCACAACGCTTATTGTTGAAGTAGACATATTGGCGCGACTGAAGCGACTCCAGGAATGGGTAGCTTTTGCCAAGTCTACTAGCAGGGACACTCGGATAGTTCTTGTTATCCCCGCAGAAGCTGTGATTGACGCCAAAAGCGAAGCAGCTCTCCGAAGTCTAGGGATTGGCCTTGTCGCTGCCTCCGAAGAAGGATGTGTAGAACGGTTGGTAGGGCGCGATTTAGCATTAGGCGTGCAACTTCCGGAGCTCTCACAGTTACCCCGAAAGGTGCAGCGCATACTTGGGCCAGCTTACGAGCAGTTTGGTCGGGGTCAGTGGCGGGAGGGCTTTGAAGAGGCTTGTCAGGCGCTGGAAAGAGAAGCTCGACGCTACCTCAAGGCGGGTCTACGCAGCACTCGGATTAAAATCGTGCGCAAGAAGGATGCCTCCCCAAGCGCCTCGGAGGTCGATAAAATGACTATGGGTCAACTCGCCGGGGCTTTTACAAGCATCGAGAGTAAAAATAAGGTAGATTCTCTCATAGGTGAGACACTAAAGACGGTAAACAAAGATAGGATAGGAGTTGCGCATCATAAAGCCAAGAAGCGTACAGAGACACGCCTCAGGTCGAATGTGGGTAGGCATATGTGGAGTGTCGTTGCAGTCATGAAAGAAGTTAGTTCATAACCATGCAGCTTGGATGGTGTAGAGCTGCCCCGAGACACCGTTACTGACTATGAACCGACATCTAACCGCAACCCTTCTGGCAACCCCGCCCTCGCCGTCCGCGCCTCCTCCACAATCCGCGCCACCACCTCCCCCGCCCCCGGCAGGTCGTGGATGAGCCCGAGGCTCTGGCCCGCGAACTGTGGGAAGCGCTCGGCGTCGCCTCGCTGGGCGGCGGTCGTGTAGATGTCCTCGGCGGCGCTCGACTGGAGGAGGCCGGGGAGGGTGGGGGCTCCGGAGGATTCGTACTCGTCCGCGAAGGTGTTGCGGAGGGCGCGGGCATGGAGGCCGGTGAAGACGTCCGTGATGGTGGTCTCCTCGCTACGCCGCTCCAGCAGCGACTGTTTCCAGAAGTCCGGCGCCTGGGACTCGCGGGTGGCCACGAAGCGGGTGCCGAGCATCACGCCTGCGGCCCCCAGCGCCAGCGCGGCCACGAGGCCCCGGCCGTCGGCGATCCCTCCGGCCGCGATCACCGGCACGGAGACGGCGTCCACCACCTGGGGGACGAGCGCCAGGGTGCCCACGTCCGCGGGGGAGCTGCGCTTCACCCAGGTCGAGCGGTGGCCGCCGGCCTCTCCTCCCTGCGCCACGATGGCGTCCACGCCGGAGGCGGCCAGGGCGCGGGCGTCCTCGACCGTGGCGGCCATGGCGATGACCTTGACGCCCCGCTCGTGGCAGCGGCGTACCCTCTCCGGCCCCGGATCGCCGAGGCCGACGCTGAAGACCGGCACCCGCTCGTCCAGGATCGCCTCGAAGGCCTCGGCGACCACGTCCGGCAGTCCTGGCGGGCGCTCGTGGCGGGCCGGCAGGTCGAGGGTGTCGCGGAAGCGGTTCAGAGTGCCCTGGACGCTCTGGACGACATCTTCGGGAAAGGCTTCCGGATCGAGCGGCTTCTCGACATCGGGATGGAGCCAGAGATTGACGCCGAAGGGGCGGTCGGTCAGCTCGCGCAGGCGCCGGATCTGGCGGCGCAGCTCCTCGGCGCCGAGCCGCAGGCCCGCGAGAATGCCGAGGCCGCCGGCCTTGGAGACCTCCGCCGCCAACTCAGGCCCCGCCACCCGGCCCATGCCGGATTGGAGGATCGGGATCCCGATGCTGAGGAGATCGGTGAGCGCAGTCCGGATGCCTCCGGACGGTCGGTCTCCGAATGGTCCGACGGCGGCAGCGCGAGACTCTTCCATGAACCTCATCGAGGCTAGTCTACCGCACCGGTCTTATTTAACGCCTATGGACCTGGTGATCCTGGCCGCCGAGTGGGCAACGGCCGGCAACCAAGACACATTGGGCGGCTGGCCAGCGGCCGCCCAAAGACACCTTACCTCCTCACCTGCTGCATGAACTCCGGCTCGCTGGTTGGAGGAACGATGTTCTTCATCCGCAGGTAGACGATGAGGTTGCCGTAGTGTTCCATCGTGTGGGCGTTGTTGATAGACAGCACGCCCAGCTTCGGCGTGCCGCCGCCCATGAACTTCACCGTTTGAGCAGCGGACGCGTCGGTCATGCCGCCGTAGGCCCTGTCGCAGTAGGCGAAAGCGTCTTTCAATGCGGCGATGAGATCGGCTTTCGCGGTCTTGGTCTTCTCGACTTGCGGAGCGGGATTCTTCTCGCCGAGCACGACGGAACAGAACCCGTACTGTGAGTCGGCGACGTGGGCGACGATCTGGCCGAAGCTGCGGACCGTGTCCACCGGCTTGAAGCCGTAATTCTCCTCGGGCATCTTTTCGGCAGTGCGGACCAGGATCTTCCCCAACACTCCATAGACGAACTTATTGTTTGCGCTGAGCGGGTTCTCCTGGGGCGCGACGGCGGCAGCCGGCGGCTGCTCCTGGGCGATGGCGACGGCGGCTGGCGCGAGGAGGCAGATCAGGAGTATGCGCAGAATGGTACGCTTCGGTTGCGTGACGTTGACGCTGGGGTTCATTTTTTTCTCCTTTGGACCCGAACTGGTCCGCTCTGAAATCGTCGTAGGTTGATCAATACGACGGATGACGGCTAGGCTCGACGCCCTGGATTCGCGTCTCGCGCGGTCCATGGCGGCTGGGGAAGAACGCCGATACTGCGCAGGATTATCTCGTCAGCGGTCGGCTGTGACTTGATGTAACAGAGCTCGCTCGCGTCCGCTTGAAGTCGTTGCGCATCGGCAGGTGTCAGATCTTCTCGACTGCGCAGTTCAGCCATCGTCGCCTGCGCCATCAGCGAAACGCGCAGCTTCATCGCGCTGGTGGTCTTCTTCAAAGGCTCGACATCGGACCCTGGAGAGAAGTCGTCGAGCAAGCGAAGCGCGTAGTCTCGGAGTTGCGACAGCTCGTTGAGACTCATGATCTGTTCGACCGAACGCGGCAGCCCCCAGATATCATGCAGGCGTTCGGCGCGGGCGAGATACATTTCGGCAAGAAAGAGATGGAACCAACACCGCTGGTAGTCCGAGCTGCAGCGCAGGACGTCATCGTCCGCTACGAGCACATAACGGCCGTGAGGCACCCGGTGGCCGGCGAACGTCACCGAAGACGTGTCCGAAAGCCGCATCCTTCCGGAGAACTTCCAATCGCCAATGCGCACCGTGTCGGCCCGCAGGTCAGCGGCACAAAGGACCGTGCTATTGCTGTCTGCCAATCGCGCCTTGAAGAGAACGACATCCGCAACACTGGCGAGCGACATGTATTCAAACGTTCCATCGATTCGAATCCCCTCCGCGTCCTGACGTGCAATCAGGGAATGGTCGGTTTCTCGCGTGCGTTCGCTTCCGGCGTTGGCCAGGATCAGCGAGCGATTCCTGATCGTTCGCAGGAGCATCGCCCGCTGAAATCTCGCGAAACTCAGCAGCGGCAAGGGCAGGCACTGCAAGACGCAGAGGGGGTAGAGGTGCATGGCTACCGCGATGCCCAACGGCAAACAACTTGCCGCGAGGTTCCTCGCCGTCTTGGCAGCCGACTCGAAGACGACCGAAGCTTGCCGTCCCGAAACCGGATACATCTCGAGCTGTGAGCGGAGTCTTTGGAAGCCCTCACGATACGCTTGGCGCGCTGCCGGTCCGTCCCCCGCGCCGTTCATGCGCTCGACGAGCTCCGTCATCACCTGGTCTTCGTTGGTGTAGGTTTCTGGTTGCATAACCGTGCGTTCCTGCTCTGTCAATCGACCATTCGTCTGAAGGCGTTTGGTTGCATCGCCGTGCACCTGAATCAGATCGGTTCGCGGTAGCGGCGCAGGCGGACCGCGGCGGCGAGGAACGCCGCGGCGAAGATCAGTCCGCTCCAGAGGCCCGGGCTGCTCAGGAATCTCACCGGGTCGAGTTGCGACAGCCGATCGACGATCTCGCCGCCATGCCGCGGCGTGACTGCGAAAGCCTCCGTCAGGGCGCCGGTCAAGCGGTACTCCAACAGGGAGCGCAAATAGGGAGTGTTGAACGCGATCCTTTCGACGGCCAACGCCGCGAACAGCGGCAACGCGGCCCATAGCACAGGCGTGCGCCGCGCCCAGACCGAGACCAGCAGCAGCCAGCCGTAGATCGGCGCAAACCACAGCGCATGCACGGTCAGCCCGTAGAGCATGACCAGCGGCTGCTGGAAGAGCCGCACTTCGGCCCACAACGGGGCGGGGCTCATACCGTTCGCCAGCAGGACCGCGGTGCTCACGAGCAGCATGATGACGACCGTGGCCACACTGAGCACGAAGCCGATCAGCGGCAGCACCACGAGCGGAATGCTGGCCTTGGCGAGCACGGCCGTGAGATCCGAGACCGGCAGCGACTTCCAGAACAGGATGCTGCGGTCGCGGCGTTCGCCGTAGAGCGCCTCGAGCGAGTAGAAGATCCCGACGAGGAACGTGGCCAGCATGATGGGAGCGGGCGCCATGCTGAAAGGGCGGACCACCACGGTGTGCTGCCTCGCCGGGTCGAGCGTCGGGAGAGTCTGCATCCACTTCGGCAGACCGATCATGTGGATCAACAACCCGAACAGCACGACGGCCGCGACCACCAGCGGCGCGAGATAGATCGAACGGTTCTCCCACAGTTCGCGCCGCACCGACCAGTACAGCGGACGGGTCGCCGACATGGCCGCGGGCGGCGCTCCCTGCGGATCGAGGGGAAACTCGGGCACGGCGTTCGACGGAGGATTCATCGGATCGCTCCTTGCGCCTCGTCGGCCTGATGGCCGATCACGGCGACGAACAGGTCGGCGATGCTGGGCGTGCGCACCTCGCCCAGCGCGGCGAGCTGGTGACGATCGGCGCGATCGAACAGCAGGATGCTGCGGCCGAACACCTGGCGCTCGTGAATGGGCCCGAGCGCCCGCGCCGCGGCGGCCTGCTCGGGATGCACCATCACCTGCAGATAGCGCGACTCGAACTCTTCCATGCTGCAGGCGAGCACGATGCGGCCGCGGTCGATGAACATCAGGTCGGTGAGGACGTCCTGGATCTCCTCCACCTGGTGGGTCGTCACCACGATGGTGCGGCTGCGGTCGAAGTAGTCGTTCAGCAGGGAGTCGTAGAACTGCTTGCGATACAGGATGTCGAGGCCGAGCGTCGGCTCGTCCAGCACCAGCAGCTTCGCGTCGATGGCCATGACCAGGGCGAGGTGGAGCTGGGCCACCATCCCCTTCGACAGCTCCCTGACCTTGCTGGCGCGCCGGATGGCGGTCTTCGCGAGAAAGCCTTCCGCCTTGGCGCGATCGAACCGCGGATGCACGCCGGCGACGAAGTCGATCACCTGGGAAACCCGGATCCAGCGCGGCAGCACGGCGACGTCGGCGATGAAGGAGACGTCGCGCACGAGCTGATCGCGCTCGGTCCAGGGGTCGCGGCCGAGCACCTTCAGCTCCCCCTGATAGGGGGTGAGGCCGAGGATCGCGTTGAGCGCGGTGGTCTTGCCGGCGCCGTTGGGGCCAATGAGCCCGAGGATGCGACCCTCTTCGACCCGCAGATCGACGCCGTCCAGCGCGACGGTGGCGCCGAAGGCCTTGCGGAGGCCGCGTGCTTCGATGGCTGCCATGGCTTCAGCGCCCCTCCTCTGGATCATCCGGCGACGGCCCGCGGGCCGAGCCGGGTCCCAGTAGCTCTTCCGGCGTCAGGCCGAGCCGCTGAATGGTGGCGTGGATCCTGGGCCATTGCTCCGCCAGAAACCTCTGGCGTTCGCCCTCCAGCAGCAGATTGCGCGCCCCGGGTTTGATGAACATGCCGCGACCTCGCCTCGCCTCGACCAGATGCTCGTCGACCAGTTGCTGATAGCCCTTGAGGACCGTGAGCGGATTGATCCGGTACTCGGCCGCGACGTTGCGCACGGACGGCAGCGGATCGCCTTCCTGGAGCACGCCATCAAGGATCATGGCGACGATGCGGTCGCGAAGCTGGCGGTAGATCGGCTGACTGTCGTCCCACTCACGGTCCATCCTGGGTTCCTGATCGTCCTTACGAGAGAGCTGCAGGCGATCGCTCCGGCCGACCCCGGCGCCTCTCTGGTGTTATAGTCAACCACAACACCAGATCACCTGTCAAGCAGTGGCCCACAAGGCGTCGTTGTCCTCCAGGAGCACCGCCCGCAGGATCGTATTGAGCGCGATCCCCTGAGGTGAGGGCACGCGAGCCAGCCATGCTGTCCTCTGGAGAGGGCGCTTTTCTCCGGGCGAGGGGTATTCACGCGCTGGCGAAGGTCATTCTGAACAGACGAAACTCAGGAGGCGGGCCGGTGCGAAGGGGCGGCAGGCTTGTTTTCCTGCCATTCTGGCGCAATCACCAGGGCGCGAACCCGTAGAACATTGTTTTTTCTGTTTTCACATTGTTTTTTGGGAAAAAACAATGTTTGAACCGCCCAACACAATGTTTGGCGGGCTTTTCTATTGTTTTTTCCCGTCAAACATTGTGTGAGCCCGAAAAACAATGTTTGGCGGCTTCAAACAATAGAAAAGCCCACCGGAGCCTGTTCAAGGAGGAATCAGCGCCGGATTTCCGCCCGCGGGCGTAAAACCGCCGCCCTGAGCCGGCAAGCCGGTTCACGGTGGCAGACCGTTAGCACAGATAGCCACATGCAAACAAGACTTGTTCTCAGGGCCAGCAGAGGATACCTTCCACGTCTCCGCCCCGCCATGCCGGCGGGCCGGCCACTCAGGAGGAACTCCTCATGAAGCGGATGACCAAGCTGGTTCTGGCTTCCCTGCTCTGTACGGGCGCCCTCGGCGTCGCGACTCCCTCGATGGCGAACCACGGCGGCTGCCACAAGGTCAAGAATCCCATCTGCCCCGCCGTCTTCGATCCCGTGACGTGCGACAACGGGAAGACCTACACGAATTCCTGCTTCGCGCAGGCCGACTGCGCCACCGGCTGCGTCCCGGCATCCGGTATCTAAGCCCTCCTCCGGCGGCCCCTCCGCGGGGCCGCCGGGCCTCTCTCTGCTAAGAAATCTCGTCTCTCTCGGGCAGCACCGCGCGGAGGATGGCGTTGAGCGCGATGCCCAGCGTGACCGCGATGACCACGCCGTTGCCGAGGAAGAGCCGGGCCGAGGGGGGCAGCGCCGCGTACCACTCCTTCTGGGCGGTCGCGACCGGCGGCAGCGTGAGGGCGGCGATCAGGGCGATGGCGGTCGTGAGGAGGTAGGCCTCGTCCTTCTTGCCGCAGCCGAGCAGGCGCAGGCCCACCGTGGCGATCATGCCGCAGATCACCAGGAAGACGGCGCCCACGATCGGCCGTGGGATCAGCACCAGCAGGGCACCGAGCTTCGGCGAGAGCCCGTAGAGCAGCAGCAGGATGGCCGCTACCTGGACGACGCGGCGGCTGGCGACCCGGGTGGTGGCGATCACCCCGGTGTTCTGGCTGTAGGTGGTCAGCGGCAGCCCGCCGAACAGCGGGCCGACGACGGAGGCGATCCCCTCGACGGTGATGCCGCGGCGCATGTGCCGGACCGTATAGGGGATGCCGGAGACGGCGCAGGTGCCGGCGTAGTCGCCGATCGACTCGGTGATCGAGCCGACGTAGCCGACGATGACGCCCAAAACCGCGCCACCCGCGAGCTGCCATCCCAGGCCCGGGCCACCGAAGGCGAAGAGCCGGGGCAGCCCGAACCAGCGCGCGCGCTCCAGGGCGGAGAAGTCCGCGACGCCGAGAAGGCCGGCGACCAGCACGCCCATGAGCATCAGGCTGAAGAAGATGGCGCCGCGTGCCAGCACGCCGAGCCGCAGCCGGTGCCCGATGACCGTCAGGGTGACGATCGAGAGGGCGGTGGCGCCGGCCAAGCCGAGCATCGTCGGGTTGGGAGCGGCGAGGATCCAGCCGGCCGCCACGCGGGCGAGCGAGGCGCCGATCGTGAAGACGACGATGCCGCAGACGTAGGGCGGCAGGAACCGGCGCAGCGGCGCGAGGACGCCGCTCATGCCCACGACGGTCTCGAAGAGGCCGCCGATGAAGCCGGCCATCCACATCGCCGGAGCGCCGTAGATCGACCCCGCGGTGGCCATGGCCCCGGTGTCGGTGGCCGAGGGGCCGAGCACCGACGGCAGGCGGTTGCCCCAGGTCACGTTGGCGAAGGTCGCGACCCCCATGAGCGCGAGGCAGGCGGAGATCATGGCCGCGGCCTGCTCGGCGGAGTAGCCCACGGCTCCGGCCACGATCAGGGGCAGCACGTACGGCGAGACGTCGACCAGCGTGTGCTGCCAGGCGTAGAGCAGCGTCTCGAGCGGCGGCGGCACGTCGTCGACCCCGTAGTGCGGCGCGAGGAAGTCGAGGTCCTCCTCCCAGACCCGCTCCTCGCCGTCCCGCGCCGGGACCGCCGGTCTGACTTCGTTCGCGCGCAGGCTCTCGGTGCTCATCGCGGCCTGGCAAGGATTTTCTCCCTCTCCTTCAGGAGAGGGGTTGGGGTGAGGTCGCGAAGAGCTCGATCGGCACTCCGGTGCCGGCGCCGAAGTAGTCGCGGGAGTTGGCCCCCGGGAGCGCGAAGCCGTTGATGGCGATGCGCCGCGGGATGGCGCCGCGGTTCTCGGCGCTGCGGTGGACGACGTAGGGGCCGAAGAAGGCGGCGCTCCCCGCCTTGAGGAGGGCGGGCACGCCGGGCCGGTCGCGGTAGCGGCGCCGCACCGCGGCGGGGTCGAGATGCCCCCGCCGACCGCTGCCGGGATAGAAGACGAGCGGACCGTTGTCGGGCGTCGAGTCGTCGATGGCGACGACGGTCTGGACGTAGCTGCCGCGCCCGTCGACGTCGCGCCACTCGGGAGTGCCGTAGCGGCGATGCTCGCTGTCCTGATGGGGCTCGAACTCCAGCCCGTCGTTGGGGTACTTGGCATGGAGCTGATTGAGCAGGTGGACCGCCGCGGTGGAGCCGAGGATCTGGCCGACGATGGCGGTGAGCCGCACATCGCGCCCGCAGGCGAGAAAGGCCGGCTCGCAGCCGCCCGCCCAGACGACCCGCAGCAGCCGGCGCGACCCGTTGCGGAGCCCGGTGATGGGCTCCGCTACCCGAGAGGTCGCCTGCCGGAGCAGGCGATCGGATAGCGGGTTCGAGCCGCCGAAGACGAACTGGCTGCCGGCGTGCTCGACCCTGCGCTCGCCGTCCTCGTCATCGCTCGCCGGGAGCGCCGCGCCGAGCTCCCGCCCTACCGCGCGCAGCCGTTCCGCGGCCGCGGCCATCTCCGTGACCTCCTCGCGTGAGAAGAGGCCGTCGACGATGAGGTAGCCGTCGTCGTAGAACCGCTCGATGGCGGACGGGGGGAGCTCTCGGATGATCATCAAGAGATGAGATTTTAGCATAGGGTGCCGCGGCGTCCCGGAGCTCACGGGTGCTCTAGGGTTCTGCGGTCGTTTCCGCCCTCAACCCGACCTCCCGCGCCAGCCATTCGTGGCGGTCGCGGGTGGCCTGATCGTTGAGGCCGTGGCCGGCGTCGTACCAGAGGAGGGTCTTGGGCTCGCTGCCCGCTTCCTGGTAGACGCGGCCATCGGCGGGCGGGACGAGGTCGTCCGTGCGGCCGTTCTGGAAGAGGAGGTGCGCCGGAGCGGCGCGGCCCACGAAGCGGATCGGCTCGATGGGCTCCATGGCGTCCAGCCAGCGCTTGCGCTCCTCCGGGGAGAGCCGGCTCAGCGGGCCGGATCGGTCGTCCGCGCCCGTGAAGTGGCTCACCAGTCCGCCGTCCCCCACCACCAGCGCGAAGGCCTTGATCCGCTTCTCGACCCCCGCTACCAGTCCCCCCATCGCGCCGCCGTAGCTCCGGCCCACGTAGGCCAGCCGCCTGGGATCGACATCCTTGCGGGAGAGGAGGAGGTCCACGCCGCGGCGCCAGTCCACGATGAGCTGGATCTGATCCTCCCGGTCCCGTTCGTCGAAATGGAGCGGGAAGCCGGAGCCCTCGCCTTGACCGGGCCGGGAGAACGGCGCGTCGATCGCGAGCGTGACGGCGCCGCGCTTCGCCAGCTCTTTGGCCTCCGGCAGGGTCCCCGCGCGCGTGCCGGGGAGGCCGTGCATGAGGAGGATGCCCGCAAACGGACCGGGGCCGTCCGGCACGATCAGGGTCGCCGGCACCCGGCCGCCCTTCGGGCTCGCATAGGTGAGGTCCTGGATCGTCAGCGTCCCTTCCTTCCGGGTGGAGACGACCTGGACGTCGAGCGGCGCGCTCGCGTCGTAGTCGAAGAGCCGAAGGACTTCCGCGGATGGCGCCTTCGGGGGCACGGCGGTGGTCGTCCCAGGGCCGCAGGCCGCGAGGAAGAGGCCCAGGGACAGCGATGACAGGACGCGGGAACGGGGGATCTGGTTCTGCATCCTCCCATCTACGTCGGAATGGCGGGAGAGTTCAGGCTTCAGGCCCCGATCACCACCACGAACTCTCCCTTGAGCGCGGGCCGGCCCTTAAGCTCGGCGAGCAGCTCGGAGAGGGCGCCGCGCAGGACCTCCTCGTGCAGCTTGGTCAGCTCGCGGGCGATGGCGGCAGGGCGGTCCCCCAACTCGGCCAGGGCGTCCTCGAGGCTGGCCAAGAGGCGGTGGGGGGACTCGAAGAGGACCAGGGTGTGGCCGAGGTCCGCCCAGCCTTTGTAGAAGGAGCGCCGCTTGCCGGTCTTGGGCGGTGGGAAGCCGGCGAAGGTGAAGGGGTACGGCGGCAGGCCGGAGGCGACCAGGGCGGCGAGAGGCGCCGAGGGGCCCGGGATCGGCTCGATGCGGACCCCGGCGGCCGCGGCCTCGCGCACCAGCAGGAAGCCGGGATCGGAGAGGAGCGGCGTGCCGGCGTCGCTCGCCACGGCGATCGTCTTCCCCTCCCGCAGGTCGGCGAGGAGCCGCGGCAGGCGCTGGCGCTCGTTGTGCTCGTGGAGGGAGACGAGCGGCTTCTTGATCCCCAGATGCGCCAGCAGCCGGCCGGTGTGGCGGGTGTCCTCGCAGGCCACGAGGTCCGCGGACTCGAAGGCGGCCCGGGCGCGCGGCGACAGGTCGTCGAGGTTGCCGATCGGAGTGGCGACGACCAGGAGCTTGCCGGCCATCAGTCGCGCGGGATCTCCTGGTCGAGGTTGACGGCGCTCCCTGAGAGGCGGGCAATCAGCATCAGCCGGCGCTTGTAGCGGAACCGCTGCTCCAGGCTAACGATGCGCTTGACCACCCGCTCGTCGTAGCCGCGGGCCACGGCCTCCTCTGGCCGCAGCCCCATGTCGAAGAGGAGATACAGCACCTCGTCGGCCAGCTCGTAGGAGAAGCCGAGGTCCCCCTCGTCGGTCTGGCCCGGCCAGAGGTCGGCCGAGGGGGCCTTGTCGATCACCTTGGCGGGGAGCCCCAGATGACGGGCGAGCTGCCAGACCTGGCACTTGTAGAGGTCGCCCAGTGGGTTCAAGGAGCTGGCGTTGTCGCCGAACACGGTGGAGTAGCCGAGCAGGATCTCGGTCTTGTTGGAGGTGCCGAGCACCAGGCCGTCGAGCTTCTTGGCCTGGTCGAAGAGGATGGTCATCCGCTCGCGGGCCATCTTGTTGCCGCGCCGCTCGGCCGGCGCGTCCGGCTCCAGGGCGAAGTAGGCGTCCACCATCGGCGAGATGTCGATCGCCCGGCAGGCGATACCGAGATGCTCCGCGACCGCCCGGGCGTCGCGCTCGGACTCCGGCGCCGAGGTCCGGTAGGGGAGCAGGAAGCCGTGCACCCGCTCGGGGCCCAGGGCGCGGGCGGCGAGCGCCGCCGAGAGGGAGGAGTCCACGCCGCCCGAGAGCCCCACCACGACCCCCTGCGTGCCCGAGGTCTCCACGGCGTCGCGAATGAAGCTGGTCAGCACGGCCTCGGCCAGGGGCTCGTTGAGGGCGAGGCGGCCGCGGACCTGCTCGCGCCGGATCACGCCTGCGGGCCCTCGATGTCGAAGCGCTCGTCGTCGAGCAGCGGCAGGCGCCAGCGCAGGCGGTCGGAGTCGCGCAGGTCCAGCTCGGCCACGAGCAGGTGCTCTTCGAGGAACGGCGCCCGCTCGGCGATCTCGCCTCCGGGGCGCACGACGTGGCTGCCGCCGGCATAGAAGGAGCCCTCCTCCCAGCCCACGCGGTTGCAGTAGACCACCCAGCAGGTGGTGAGCAGGGCTGTGGCGCGGGTGAGAGTCTCCCAGGCCTCGTGACTCTCGGGGAGGACCCCGGCGCCGATGCGGCCAGGGGCGGCCGAGGGGGCGATGAGGAGCTTGACGCCGGCCACCGCCAGCCGGCGCGCCAGCTCGGGGTGCCAGAGATCCTCGCAGATCAGCACGCCCGCCCGGCCCCAGGGGAGGTCGGCGGGCTCCAGCCGCCGGCCGGCGCCGAAGAAGCGCTCCTCCTGGAAGATGCCATAGGTGGGGAGGTAGAGCTTGCGGTGCACGTGGACGGGCCCGCCGCCCGCGAGCAGCGCGGCGCTGTTGTGCAGCACGCCGCTCTCCCCCTCCTCGACGAAGCCGAGCAGCACGTGCATGGGCCCGGCGGCCGCGGCCAGCCGCTCCAGCACGGGCGAGCCGGCCGGCAGGGCCACCCGGGGCGTCAGGTGGAGCAGCCGGTAGCCGGTGAGCGACAGCTCGGGGAAGACCAGGAGGTCCACCCCGGCCTCCCGCGCCCGCTCGATCCAGTCGAGATGGCGCTCGGCGTTGCGCTCCAGGTCCCCCAGCCGGCAATCGATCTGCGCGAGGCCGACCTTCAGGAGGGTGTCCGTTTCGGCCATGGCCGGGCCGGATGCTAGCATGACGTTTCATGTGGAACGATTGGCGCCTCCCGCGAGCCCTGCTGCCGATCCTGCTGGTCCTCGCCCTTGCAGCGGCGTCCGCCGCCCAGGCGCAGGCGCCATCGGCACAGACCGTCCTCCAGGACCGGGTGCTGGCGGTGGTGGACGAGGACCCGATCCTCGCCTCCGACCTCGACCGGGTCGTCAAGCTCGGGCTCGAGCGGCCCCGGCCCGGCGAGGCCGGCGCGCAGTTCCGCCGCCGGGTGCTGGACGCCCTGATCGAGCAGCGGCTGCAGTTCCATGACATCGACCGCTTCGGCTTCGAGCAGGTGCCGGTGGACGAGATCGAGAAGAAGGTCGCCGAGATCCGCTCCCGGTTCCCGAGCGAGGCGGCGTTCCAGAAGGCCCTCGCAGAGGTCGGGCTCGATCGGAAGAAGCTGGGGCAGCTCGTGGCCCGGCAGCTCCTGGTGCTCACCTACGTGGACGAGCGGCTCGGCCCCCGCATCTTCGTCAGCCTGGACGAGATCAACCGCTACTACCGCAACGTGCTGGTCCCCGAGATGCAGCGCCGCGGCCAGGCGGCACCGCCGGTCGAGGACGTGCGGGAGGACATCCGCGAGGTCCTGAAGCAGCAGAAGCTCACCGAGGAGATGGAGAAGTGGACGCAGGAGCTGCGCGACCAGGCGGACGTCGTCATCTACCCCGACCCCCCCGCGGGCGCCCCGCTGCCGCCGGTGGTGAAGCGGATTGAGGGCAAGAAACCGCCGGCGGCGAAGAAGCCTCCGGGATAGGCCGATCCCCCGCCGGAGCCCGCCCGTGGTGGCGGCGTTCGAGATCTAGCTCAACCTGGAGCTGGCGCCAGCCGGGCCGGAGCCGGCGGACGTTCCGCCGCCGCCGGCGAAGGTGTCGCCGCCATCGGCGGCGGTGTCGCCTGAGCCGGCGACGGTGCTGCCGGTGCCGGCGGCGGTCTCGCCGGCTCCAGCGACGGTGCCGCCTGGCTCGGCGAAGCTTTCGCCGCGGTCGGCGAAGGTGTCGCCGGAGTCGGCAGCGGTTTCGCCGGCATCGGCGAGGGTGTCGCTGGTCCCGGCGGCGGTGCCGCCTGGCTCGGCAACGGTGCTGCCGGCGTCGGCGGCGGTGTCGCCGGCTCCGGCGAGGGTGCCGCCTGAGCCGGCGAAGGTCCCGCCGGTGCCCGCCGACAGCGGCGCGCCCCCGGGCCGCCCATCCCGGGGGCGCGCCTTCATTTCCTTCGTCTGTCAAAGAGCCTGGCCGCACACACCCGATGTCCGGCCTTGGACTCTTTTACGGACCAGCGCTCCGAAGCGTTGAGGGCGCTCCGAGGACCAAACGCCCGCGGCAGGACAACCGTATACCTGAGGACGCCTCACTCATCGACAGGCTCATCCAGAGAGGCACGTCGCTCTTTGACAACTAAACCCTGCCAGGGGGCAGATGGCGGCTGCTCCTCTGGCTCCCTCCTCATGGCCAGGAGGCAGATGGGGACTGCCTCCTGGCCCCCTTCCACTCTCGTCTCCTCGGGCCGTGTAGACCCGCCCCGAAGGGGTGGAATCTGAACAGCCCGTGGCGCCAGCCCCGGGAACCGTTCGCCCCCACCCGTCCAGCCCCGAAGAGGCGGCACCAATATCCCGAAAAGAGGTTGCAAGATCAAACGGCGATTTTCCGTCTTATTAGGGGAGAAGCGCGGACGGAATCCCCCGTCCGGTTCCTGGGAAAGAGAATCCCAGAAGGCAGCTCCCCTATGGCCGGCACATTCTCCAGGCTCCTGTACCACGTCGTCTTCAGCACCAAACGGCGCGTCCCCTTCATCGCCCCCAGGCTGCGCGCGGAGCTGTACCCCTACATGGAGGGGATCATCCGTCACCAGGGAGGGTGGCTCCTGGCCCTAGGCGGCATGCCAGACCACGTCCACGTCCTGGTCCGGCTCAAGCCGGACATGTCGGTGTCGGACCTGGTACGTGACGTCAAGGCAGGCTCCTCGAAATGGGTCCACGAGCGACCAGACTTGCCCCCGGACTTCGCCTGGCAAGCGGGATATGCGGTGTTTTCGGTCAGCGAATCGAAGGAGAAGACGGTGCGGTCGTACATTCAGAATCAGGAAAAGCACCACCGGCGGGCCACCTTCGAGGAGGAGCTAGTTGGTCTGCTGCGGAAGCACGGGATCGAATTCGATCCGGCCTACCTCCTGGATTGAGGGGTGGTCGCGTTGAGGTGCCGCCCCTTCGGGGCTGGTCGGGGTGGGTGGGCCGGCGGTCCCGGGGCTGGCGCCCCGGGCTAATCAAATTCCACCCCTGCGGGGCGGGCTGACGAATGGAATCCGACGCAGTGCGAGGCCGCCGGCCCGACCGGTCTGAGGCGACTGGCCGACCGCCCGGCCCGACGTGGTGCGAGGCACCAGCCCAACCATGAACGGCCGGTTTAGACATCAGGTAAACCCGGGGCTCGTCGGCTCATGCCATCGAGCTCTTCCCCAGACACGCGCCACCTGAACGAGGTCGTCAATAACGAGGGTCCCCAAGCCGCGATTTACGCCCCAAAGGGGGCGAAATTTGAATAGCCCGGGGCGCCAGCCCCGGGACCGGGTCGCCCACCTACCGTCCAGCCCCGAAGGGGCGGCACCCCACGTCGTCCCCCATAAGGTCACGTCCACGCTCGGGCTCATGGGAGCATGGGATCGAATCCGCCGTCCTACCTCTCCTGGATCGAGAGGTGGTCGCCGGGAGGTG
>DASWME010000203.1:0-4930 GCA_036399915.1 Thermoanaerobaculia bacterium | reverse complement strand
GGGCGAAGTGGCCGCCGCGCTCACTGCCCACCCCGGCCTGCGCGACGCTGCCGTCGCTGCGCGCGGAGCGGGGGATGGCCGGCGCCTGGTCGCCTGGGTCGTGCCGCGCGACCGGGTGCGGCGCCCCTCCGCCGCCGAGCTTCGCAGCTTTCTGGCCGAGCGCCTTCCTGCACCGATGATCCCGGCAGCCTTCGTCCACCTGGACATCCTCCCCCTCACAGCCAACGGCAAGCTCGACCGCCGGGCCCTGCCCGATCCAGATCACCAAGGGCGCGAGGAGACCCCCTACGTCCCACCGCGCACGTTGTCCGAAGAGGTGCTGGCCGAGATCTGGGGCCAGATCCTCGGAGCGGACCGGGTGGGGATCGACGACCTCTTCTTCAGCCTGGGCGGCGATTCGATCCGTTCCCTCCAGGTCCTCGCCCTCGCCCAGAAACAGGGGCTCGCGTTGACCCTCCAGGATCTGTTCGAGCGGCCGACGATCCGCGGGCTCGCCGAGCGGGTGCGACTCGGCGAGGGAGAGATGAACTCTACGGCGGCGAGCTCGCCGTTCTCCCTGCTGGCACCGGTCGACCGCGCCGCCCTCCCCGGCGGCCTCGTCGACGCCTACCCCCTCGTCCGCCTCCAGGCTGGAATGCTCTTCCACAGCGAGCACAGTCCGGAGTCGGCCGTCTTCAACGACCAACACAGCTTCCATCTGCGCGGCCAACTGGCGCCGGATCTGCTCCAGGCCGCGGTCAACAGCGTGGTCCGGCGCCACGCCGTGCTACGCACCTCATTCGATCTCACGTCCTTCAGCGAGCCGTTGCAACTCGTCCACGCAGAGGCGGCGGCGCCGGTCGCGATCGCCGACTTGTCCGGCCTGGATGAGGAGGCCCAGGAGGCGGCGGTCGCGGCCTGGCTGCAGGCCGACCGCCACCGCGCCTGGGACTGGTCACAGGCGCCGCTCGCCCGCTTCCACGTGCACCGCCGGAGCGCCGGCACCTTCCAGTTCACCCTGAGCTTCCACCACTCGATTCTCGACGGCTGGAGCGCGGCCTCGCTTCTCGCCGAGCTCTTCCGCCGCTACACCCTGCTGCTCGCGGGGACGGCGCAGCCCGAGGAGCAACCGCCCGCCGCGTCGTTCCGCGACTTCGTCCGCCTGGAGCGGACTGCCCTAGCTGCGCTCCACACGCGGGAGTTCTGGCACCGCTACCTGGAAGGCGCTGCGGTCGTGCCGCTCCCTCGCTGGAGGCCGCAGGCCGCCGGGCCCCGCAGCGTCCGTCACGTTGCCGCCTATCTACCCGAGGAGACGACAGCGGGCCTGCGCTCTCTCGCCCGCACCACGGCTGTCCCGCTCAAGAGCGTCCTCCTCGCTGCCCACTGCAAGGTGATGCGCTTCCTGACCGGCTCGGCCGAGGTGCTCACGGGCCTGTCGACCAACGGCCGGCCCGAGCAGGACGGGAGCGAGCAGGTGCTCGGCCTCTTTCTCAATAACGTCCCGTTTCGTCACCGCCTCGGAGGTGAGACCTGGGGGGAGCTGGCAGAGGCGGTCTTCGCCAATGAACGAGAGATCCTCGCGCACCGGCGTTTCCCGCTCGCCGACATTCAGGCGGCGCGAGGGCGGCTGTTCGAGGTGGGCTTCAATTTCCTGCACTACCACATCCATGACGGGCTGCGGGAGATCGCCGGCCTGGAAGTTCTGCGGATCAGCGGCTATGAGGAGACCGATTTCCCACTGCTCGCCAACTTCCTCCTCGACCCGGGTGGGAGCGGCATCCGCCTGCAGCTCAGCTTCTCCGCATCGGAGCTCGCGCCGGCTCAGGTCGAGGCCATTGCCGGCGTCTATCTGCGCGCACTGGCGGCGATGGCCGCCGAGCCTGGCCGGCCCCACGAGGAGGTCTCGCTTCTGGCGGAGGCGGAGCGGCATCTGCGGTTATACGAGTGGAACCCCGCTCCGACCGGAGCCGCGCCGCAGCTCGTCCATGCGCGGATCCGTGCTCAGGCCCTGCGCACGCCTGCCGCGCCAGCGGTCGCGCACGCCGGACGGTCCCTCACCTATGTGGAGCTGCAGGCGACGTCCTCTCGCCTCGCCCGCCACCTGCGCCGCCTGGGGGTCGGGCCGGATGTGCCGGTCGCCGTGGCGCTGGAGCGCTCGCTCGACCTGCCGGTCGCGCTGCTCGCCGTGCTCGCGGCGGGCGGTGCCTATCTGCCCCTCGACAGCGGCCAGCCGCGCGAGCGCCAGGCGCGCATGCTGGAGGGCTCGGGCGTTCGCTTCCTGGTGACCGGCCCGCGCTACCCCGGACAGCTTCCACCGCTGCCGGGGATGACCGTGATTGATCTGGAGCGCGACCGTGCGGCCTTCGCCGCCGAGCGGCCGGAAGACCCGGCCCTGGTAGTGGCGGCGGACCACTTGGCTTACGTGCTCTACACCTCCGGCTCGACCGGCACGCCCAAAGGGGTGATGGTGCCGCACCGCGCCCTCGCCAACTATCTGGATTGGGCGGCCGCCGCCTATCCTGTCCGCGAGGGGCGCGGCGCGCCCGTCCATTCGCCGATCGGGTTCGATCTCACAGTCACCAGCCTGTTCCTGCCGCTGTTGACCGGGCGCTGCGTCGAGCTGCTCTCCGAGGAACAGGATCTGGACGCGCTCGCGGCGGCTCTGACCTCCGGTGGTTTTGGCTTGGTGAAGCTGACTCCGGCTCACCTCCAGGCGCTTGCAGGGCAGGTGCGGCCGGAGGCGGTCGCCGCCTCAACCCGCTCCCTGGTGATTGGCGGTGAGGCGCTGTTTGGCGAGACGCTGAAGAGCTGGGAAGGGCCACGGCTCTTCAACGAATACGGCCCGACCGAGACTGTAGTCGGATGCTGTGTCTTCGAGCAGCCGGGTGGCACACCTCTCCCCGAGCGGGTGCCGATCGGCCGGCCGGTCGCCAATACCCGCCTGCTGCTCCTCGACGCCAGCTTTCAGCCGGTGCCCCTGGGCGCCGCAGGTGAGCTGTGGATCGCCGGAGCGCAGGTCGCGCGCGGCTATCTCGGCCGCCCCGACCTCACTGCGGAGCGCTTCGTGCCCGATCCTTCCGGCGTCGAGGCGGGAGCCCGCGCCTACCGCACGGGCGACCTCGCCCGTTATCTGCCGGACGGTGTCCTCGAATACCTGGGCCGCGCCGATTCACAGGTCAAGGTGCGCGGGCATCGCATCGAGCTAGCGGAGGTCGAGTCGGCCCTCGCGCGCCATCCCGCGGTGCGCGAAGCCGCCGTGCTGGCGCAGGCGGATCCGCAGGGGCGGGGGACGCGGCTGGTAGCCTATTTCGCTCCCCGCAAGCCCGGCGCCGCGGCGCACGGACCAGAGGAGCTGGGCTCGTTTCTGCGCGAGCACCTGCCGGAGCCAATGATCCCGTCCGCTTGGGTCTCCCTGCCCGCACTGCCCCTCACCTACAACGGCAAGGTGGACCGGCAGCGCCTCGCGGCGATGGCAATTCAGCCGACAGCGGGGGAAACCGCCTATGCGGCGCCGCACAACCCCATCGAGGAGAAGCTGGCCGCCATCTGGGCCGAGCTGTTCAGCATCGAGAGGGTGGGGATTCACGACAATTTCTTCGCCCTGGGCGGCGACTCGATCCGGTCTCTCCAGGTCACGGCGCGAGCCCGCCAAGCCGGCATCGAGATGACCTCGCGCCTACTGTTCGAGAACCCCACGATCGCCGGGCTGGCCGCCACCATCGAGAGGGCGCTGCCCTCCGAAGCGAGGTGGGAGATCCCGACGATTAAACGCGTGCCGCGCGCTGCGGAGGTCCCTCTCTCCTTCGCCCAGCAGCGCCTCTGGCTCCTCGATCAGCTCGAGCCGGGGAGCCCAACCTACAACATCCCCATGGCCGCCCTCCTCACCGGCAGGCTCCGCCGAGAGGCGCTCGCCGCTGCGTTTGAGCAGGTGGTCGCACGGCATGAGGTTTTGCGCGCGACCTTCGATCTGGCCGGAGACGAGCCGGTGCAGCGGATCGCGCCCCCCGGGCCGGTCGCGCTCCCCTGGATCGACTTGGCGTCCCTGCCGGGCGACCGCAGGGAGCGGGAGGTCCGGAGCCTCGCTCGCGAGGACGCGCTGCGCCCCTTTGATCTGCGCCGCGGTCCGCTGCTACGCCTCGCCTTGCTGTGGCTCGCGGAAGAAGAGCATGTGCTGCTGCTGAACCTCCACCACATCATCGCGGATGGCTGGTCGCTGGGGATCCTGTTTCAAGAGGTCGCGGCGTTCTACTCCGCCTGCCTCCACGGACGGCTCGCGCAGCCGGTGCTGCCGCCACTGCCCGTTCAGTACACCGATTACGCGGTGTGGCAGCGGCGCTGGATCACTCCCAAAGTATTGGAAGACCAGCTCCGCTACTGGCATGACCGGCTCGCCGGCGCCCCCCTGGTCCTGGAGCTGCCCGCCGATCGTCCGCGCCCCGCGGTTACCAGCGGGCGCGGCGACGTGGCAATGCGGCTCGTGTCTGCTCCGCAGATCGCCGCGATGGCCGCCCTGGCCCGCCGGGAAGGCGCCACCCTCTTCATGGCCCTGCTCGCCACCTTCAGCGCTCTGCTCCACCGCTACACCGGGCGCGAGGATCTGGTCCTCGGCACGGATGCGACCAAGCGCGACCGGGTGGAGACTCAGGGGCTGATCGGCTTCTTCATCAACCAGCTCGTTCTGCGCGTCGACACGGGCGGCGCACCGTCGTTCTCCCGCCTCTTCGAGCGGATCCGCGAGGAGACGCTCAGCGCTTACGCGCACCAGGATCTCCCCTTCGAGAAATTGGTCGAGGCGCTCCAGCCGCAGCGTGACCTCTCGCGTCACCCGGTCTTCCAGGTCGCTTTCGTGCTCCAGAACGTGCCCACGGCGGAGGTCGAGCTCCCGGGCCTGTCCCTGCGCCCTCTGGGGACCGGCGGCGGCGTCGCCCGCTTCGATCTCACGGTCTCGGCC
>DASWME010000202.1:0-5003 GCA_036399915.1 Thermoanaerobaculia bacterium | reverse complement strand
CGTCACGATTGACGATCGAGGACGCCTATCCGGTGAACCCCGCCGATCTCGCGGAGAAGACCAACGTCCGCGACGGAGTGGGAATCGACCGCGATACGGGAGCCGCGCGGGAGAACATCAAGTTCAACTACGAGGTCCTCGAAAAAGGCGAGAAGGGGACCTTCTTCTCCTTCCGGATGCAGATCGAAAACCTCGGTCTGGACGGTCCTCAGGATCTGACGTTGCTGCGGCTCGCGCTCGCGCTCCTGCAGGAAGGGCTCTCGGTGGGCGGCAAGCGCGCTGCGGGCCTCGGCCAGATCAAGCTGCAGAAGGATTCCCTGCGGGTACACGGCTTCCGCAACGCGCAGGACCTGTGGGCAGCCTTGCAGAGCGGCGGCGACCCTCATCGCGAGCTGTCGTTGCAGGAGGTGCTCCATGCTTAAGCGACGGCTCTGCGAAGCGCGCTTCGAATGGAAACTGAGCTGCGAGGGGCCGCTGCTGATCGCCGACGGACGGTACGAGAAGAAGAGGACCGAGGGCGAGGACCGGGGAAAATCGCCGCACAAGATCTTCATCAGCCGCGCACCGGAGGAGAAGGTGCGGCAGATCGCGGAGCAGGCCCGCACCGCCGAGCAGGTCCGCCTGCCGTTCTTCGTGCCGGGCACCTCCCTGCGCGGGCCGGTGCGCGCGCAGGCGGAGCGCATCTTGAGGACCCTGATCGAAGGCAGCGCGCCGGCCACGGCCTGCGATCCCTTCCAGCAAGGCCAGGGGCCCGCCCAATCCTGCTCCAAGCGCCTCGACGAAACGCACGCCGACGTTCCCTACGCCGCGGCCTGCCCCGCCTGCCGGCTCTTCGGCTGCACCGGCACGGCGAGCCGTATTCAATTCTCGGACGCCGATATCGACAAGTCCGCCCGCTCCGTATTCCGCGACATGATCGGCATCGATCGTTTCACCGGCGGAGTCTATCAAGGTGAGATCGGTGCGGCCGGGAAGAAGAGCGGCGGCGCCAACATGCGTTTCCACGCCCTCGAAGGCGCCTCTTTCACGACCGCGGTGAACCTCGTCAACTTCGAGCTCTGGCAGCTCGGGCTTCTGGCCTTCGTCTTCCGGGACTTCGAAGAGGGTTTGGTTTCGATCGGCTTCGGCAAGACCAAGGGCTTCGGACAGGTGAAGGGAACGATCGGCAAAATCCAGCTCGTCTATCCGAACGGTCGCCACAAGGGAAAGATCCAGCACCTGTACAGCCTCGCGGAGCAGGAGAGGAACGCCTATCATCTTCACCCCTACGAGGCTCCGGATTTTGGCTTGGAGAAGGTGGGGTCAGGCAGTTTGGATCTCTTCGAGACGTTCGAGGTTCGCGACGTTCCAGGTTTCTGGGCTACGGTAGCGCCCGCATTTACGGATTTCGTCGAGAAAAGGCAATCCGGGGAGGCGGCTTGAGCCCGGTCATCGGTTTCAGCCGCGGCCTCGCCCGCCATCCGGAGGACCTGTCGGGTTTCACCTACGCCTGGCTGGAGGCGCCGCTCGCTCCGAAGCTCGTCCGGCTGGAGGAGGTCCTCGATTGGAACGACTTTGAGAAGTGGCCGGCCGGCCGCATCTTCGGTGAGGAAGGGGAATACCGCTGGCAGCGCCTCGGGAACGGCCCCCTCCATGCCGTGCTCCTCCTGGATTCGTCTCCCCTTCCTTCAGGCTTCGAGGGGGCCGTCTCCCTCACCGAGGGGGAGGAGGCGAGCTTCGTGCTCTGGGGCGAATGGGTGAACCCTGACGGCGATCCCGAGGGCAACCCGGAAGGCGGACCGCTGTTCTACGCTTCGGAGATCCCCGAGATCCAGCGTTATCCGGTCGCAGGAGAGCTGAAACCGGAAACCATCGTGCGCCTCCGCGTTCGCCGCTACCGGGACGCCAAAGGAGAGCAGGGCGAGTTCATCCGCTGCGTGGGTTTTCAATTGATGCCCGCCAAGGAGTACGACCATGGCTGAGCCGACCCACAGCCCTTACAACTTCGTCCCGCTGCCGGAGACCGGACCGGATCGGGAGAGATATCCCGGACTGGACCGTATTGGAAAGGATTCCTACAGCGGGGTGCTCACCTGCGAGTTGGAGGTGCTGACGCGCCTGTTCACGGCGGATCACCAGCGGGCGCAACCCGCGACTGGGGAACGAGGTGATCGCAGGAAGATCTTTCCCTTCCTCCGAAGTGGAGAAACACCGATCCTGCAGGCGACCAGTCTCAAGGGAATGATCCGAGCCGTCTATGAGGCGGCCTTCCCTTCCTGCCTGCCATTGGCCGCAGCGGCTGGTGTATCCAAACAGAGAGGGCAGGATGTCTTTTACTCCTTGACTTTGCCGGCTCCTCATCGTCATGAATCTTGCAATGATCCGAATAAGCTCTGTCCAGCCTGCCGGCTTTTCGGTATCGCACAGGGAGACGAGGTGCACGCCCAGGGGCGGGTCATCTTCTCCGACGCCATCCTCGCAGGAGACGGGCTTGAGACAGGGGAAGTCAAGCTGGCGGAGCTTTCATCTCCGAAGCCCCATCATTACCCGATCTACAGCCAGACCGGCGCAGTAGGTGGCACGATCCGCGGCAGGAAATTCTACTACCACCATGACCCCGACCAGCAGCCGGTGGTCGCTGAACTGGGCCCTCGCTCCAACGCCATCTCCGAGCTCGCGCCTCGCGGCAGAAGATTCAGGTTCAAAATACGTCTCGAGAATCTCTCCGGCGATGAGGTGAAGCAACTGATCTCTTGTCTGATCCTTGACGATGAGCACGCCCATAAGCTTGGCATGGCGAAACCCCTCGGCTATGGCTCCTGCAGAATTCGAATTTGCGAGGAGGAATCCTTCATCGAACGAGGCGGCGAACGCTACAGGAACTGGCAGCGAGACAAGGCGTCCTTCTCTCTCTCGAACTGGGAAATCCCCACAGGTTGGCTGACGGGAAGCCTGGGAGAGCTTCTGCGGAGAGATCGGCCAGAGGCCGGACCTACCGGTTATCTCCCCCTGAACTCTTACAGGAACAAGGGGATCGATCCGCACGGCCGATATGTCACCCGGTCGCCGATGCCTGCGGCTGCACCCAGCAGTGAACCTCCTCAAACCTCGCAGAAGAGCCAGGCGGGAGCCTTCGCTGGCATCCTGCACCAGGCGGAGCAGCCGAAATCCCAGGACCTCGCCAAGCGGAAGAGGGCGACGCTCGAGGTGATCAAAGACGAAGCGGGCCAGTACACGCTCCGTGACCCGGAGACCGGACAGGACGATATCAAGTTCAGGGGAACCGGAGTGCCCTGGCGGGTGGGAGATCGCGTCAAGGTACGGATCAGCGAGACAACCAGAGATGGGCGGATCAAGAAGATTCAACCCGGTTGACGGCTGAGCCTGGGGAAGAGGCGATGAACCAATTACGGCGCATACGGGAGGCCCTCTGGAATCCGAATGCCAATCCTCTCGTCTTTTTCATCGCCGCTTTTTTCCTGGGCATCAGCGTCAATCTGACCTCCAGTCTTCTGGAGGCTGCCCTTACGGAGAAGAAGGCCTATACGGCTTTTACGGCGATTGCGTTCGGGATTCCAGGGCTCCTCGTATTCGCGATTCTGGCACCCCGTGTGTTCCGTTGGTGGACCGGCGAGGAGTTGGAGACCTCCGCGAAGCTCCGCCATCCCAGGCCGCACAAGGTGCTCATCGCGATCGCCAGCCTCGGCAGTGGAATCGATACGGCCGAGAAGGCCATCAAGTATCATCTTCCCGCTCTGGAAAAGGTGTGGCTCCTCTGCTCGAAAGGCGAGTCAGAACCTCTCGCCCGGGAGCTCAAACGCAAGCTCGAGACTGAGCTGCGATTCCAATCCGACGTCATCGAGCCGGTGCCTCTGACCCCGGCAGACTTCGAGCATCCCGAAGCGGTCAAGGACGCCATCGAGAACATCTACGGGAACCTGCAGGAGCATCTCTCCGAGAGCGATGTCATCATCGATATCACGGGAGGCAGAAAGACGACCACGGCAGGAGCCTTCCTGGCGGGACTGCCGCGAGGCAGGCATCTCGAAGTCATCAACCCGAAGGAGATCGACGCGGCGGGCCGCGGGACGAAGCCTGACGATCCCGTTCAGATCGACATCGATTTCTGGGTGAAAAAGGCCAGAACCCGTTGATCCTGGATCTATCCCTTTCCAACCAGTCGCTTTATGCAGGCTTGCGCATCGAAGAGCTGGCGGGGCGGCCCACTCTCCTCACGCCGTCAGCGGAGGCTGTTCCGATCTTGGTCCACAATCTCGCCAGCTTGGAAATCGACCCTGACGAGGTCGTGCTCACCGGCAGCATGGCGATCTGGGCCTACCTCGTCGTCTTCCACTTCCTGCACGGGAAGACACGACGGATCTATTACGAGGACGGGCGCGGTACCAGGGTGCTCGTGGCGGCGCACGGCTGAGAACGAGCTGTCGCCCTTTCAGGGCTTGCTGGCTCTGCTGGGCCACCGTCCCCCGGGCTGGCGCCCGGGGCTATTCAGATTCCGCCCTTTCAGGGCGGGTCGGAGCGGAATGCGGTGACTGACGCGCCGCTTCCGCCTCCTCTGTAACCACCTTGCACCCTCTCGCGTAGTGAAACGGGGGGCTGTAGTCTCCCCACCCGAGGAGGTGCTCATGCTGCGCAGAAGATCCTTCCGCTCGTCCTGGGTCCTGACCGCCGCGCTGGCCGTCGCATTCCTGGCCGCCTGGGTCTCCGCTCAGACCGCCGCGCCGGCAGTCGAAAAGGTGGCGAAGGTCTCGGCCTTCGGTAAGTACTCCGGCTACTCCGAGCCGGTCTACGACGGCTGGGTGCGCAGCTCGCGGTACGTGGCGGTGCGGGATGGGACGCGGCTGGCGGTGGACCTCTTCCGGCCGGCTCGGGGTGGGAAGGTGGCGACGGAGAGGCTGCCCGTGGTGTGGACCCACAACCGGTACCAGTGCGCGTTCCGGGAGGAGGGGAAGATGATCACGATCCTCGACGTGTTCGAGTGGCTGCAGGACGTGCTCCGGCATGGG
>DASWME010000201.1:0-2604 GCA_036399915.1 Thermoanaerobaculia bacterium | reverse complement strand
CTCCCGTCAGGGAGAGGGGGCCAGGGGGTGAGGCTTCACGCGCAGATCGCTTCGCCGGCATAAAGATCTCAATTCCCCTCAAACACCGGCTTCTCCTTCGCCGCGAAGGCGCGGAAGGCGCGGGCGAAGTCCTCGGTCTGCATGCAGATCGCCTGCGCCTGGGCCTCGGCCTCGATGGCCTCGTCGATCCCCATGGACCACTCCTGATGAAGCTGGCGCTTGGTCATGGCGTGGGCGAAGGTGGGGCCGTGCGCCAGCGAGCGGGCGAGGCCGACGGCCTCCTCCAGCAGCCGCTCCGGGGCAGCAAGACGGTTGAAGAAGCCCCAGCGCTCGGCCTCCTCGGCTTCCATGAAGCGGCCGGTGTAGAGGAGCTCCGAAGCGCGCCCGTGACCCACGATCCGCGGCAGGATGGCGCAGGCGCCCATGTCCGCGCCGGAGAGGCCGACGCGGGAGAAGAGGAAGGCCACGCGGCTCCTCGGCGTGCCGAGCCGCAGGTCCGAGGCCATGGCGAGGATGGCGCCAGCGCCAGCGCAGACGCCGTCCACGGCCGCAACGATCGGCTGTGGACAGTGGCGCATCGTGCGCACCAGTTCGCCGGTCAGGCGGGTGAACTCCAGGAGACGGTCCATCCGCCCCTCCTCGCGCATCCGCACGAGGGGCCCGATGATCTCGTGGACGTCTCCCCCCGAGGAGAAGTTCTCGCCTGCGCCGGTCAGCACCACGGCCTTGACCTCCTCGACGTGCCGCAGCCGGTGGAACGTGTCGGCCAGCTCGCGGTAGGAGTCGAACGTGAGCGGGTTCTTCCGCTCCGGCCGGTCGATCGTCACGGTCGCGACCCGGTCCTCGACGCTCCAGCCGAAGTGCTGCGGCCGGACGTCTTCCAGGGGGATGCGGTTGTTCAAAGGATGTCTCCCTAGATCGTGCTCGTCCCCAGAAGCTCCATCTGCCTCTGGCGCTCGAGGTTCCGTTCGAGCTGCTGCTTGCCGGTGAGGTACTGCACGGGCCAGGGCTGGGCCTTGTAGCCGAGCTGCGCCGCGGCGTGGAGCGTCCAGTGGGGATCGGCGAGGTGGGGCCGCGCCAGCGCGCAGAGGTCGGCGCGGCCGGCGGCGATGATCGAATTCACCTGGTCCGGCTCGGTGATGTTGCCCACGGCGATCGTGGGGATGCCCGTCTCGTTGCGGATGCGGTCGGAGAACGGCGTCTGGAACATCCGGCCGTAGACGGGCCGGGCATCGGGCGACGTCTGGCCCGCCGAGACGTGGATGATGTCCGCTCCGGCCAGGTGGAACGCCTTGGCGATCTCCACCGCGGCGCCGCCGTCGATCCCCTCTTCGACCCAGTCGGTGGCCGAGATGCGGACCGACATCGGCCGGTCCTGCGGCCAGACCTCGCGCATGGCACGGAAGACTTCCAGGGGAAAGCGCAGGCGGTTTTCGAGTGATCCGCCGTACTCATCGCTCCGGCGGTTCGAGAGCGGCGTGATGAAGCCCGAGAGGAGGTAGCCGTGCGCGCAGTGCAGCTCCAGCATGTCGAACTCCGCCTCGATCGCCATGCTTGCGGCGCGCACGAACTCGTCGCGCACCCGTTCCATGTCGGCGCGGGTCATCTCCCGCGGCACCTGCATGCCAGGCTTCCAGGGCAGGGCCGAGGCGGCCATCACGGTCCAGCCCCCTTCCGCGAGTGGCTCGTTCTCCCCCTCCCACATGAGCTTCGTGGAGCCCTTGGCGCCGGAGTGGCCGAGCTGGAGGCAGATCTTCGAGCGGCTCCACCGGTGGACGAACCGGGTGACGCGGCGCCAGGCGTCCACGTGCTCGGGCTTGTACATGCCGGTGCAGCCGAGGGTGATGCGCGCCTCCGGCGAGACGCAGGTCATCTCGGTCACGATGAGCCCCGCGCCGCCGAGGGCTCGGGCGCCCAGGTGGACGAGGTGGAAGTCGTTCGGCGTCCCGTCCTCGGCGCTGTACATGTCCATAGGCGAGACCACGACGCGGTTCTCAACCGTCATGCCGCGCAGCGTGAACGGCGTGAACAGGGGCGGCGGCGCCTCCGGCAGCGCCTCAGGCCCTGAAGAAGACTGCCGGCGGCTGGCGCGGCTGGCGAACCAGCGCTCGACGCCTTCGAGATAGGTGCGGTCGCGCAGGCGCAGGTTCTCGTGGCTCACCCGCTGGCTGCGGGTGAGGAGGCTGTAGGCGAACTGCTCCGGGTCGAGCCGCGCGTAGCGCCGCACGTTCTCGAACCACTCCATGGAGTTGCGGGCCGCGTTCTGGAGGCGCAGGGCCTCGGTCCGCCGCTCGTCCTCGTAGGCCTGGAGGGCGCGGGCGAGGTCCGGCTGCTCGTTGAGGATGCGGGCGAGCGCGATTGAGTCCTCCATGGCGAGCTTGGTGCCCGAGCCGATGGAGAAGTGCGCCGTGTGGGCGGCGTCGCCGATGAGCACGACGTTCTCGCGCCACCAGCGGGCGCAGTGGACGCGCGTGAAGTTGAGCCACGGCGCCGCGCGCTGGTGGGGCGGGATGTTGACCAGCAGGCGGTGCCCCGCGAGCCACGGCGCGAACATCTCCTCGCAGGCGGCCACGGTCGAGTCGATGTCCATGCGGTCGAAGCCGG
>DASWME010000200.1:0-31346 GCA_036399915.1 Thermoanaerobaculia bacterium | reverse complement strand
GCCCGCTGCAGAGCCTCCTCGAAGTTCCCGTTGTTCGAAGTGCCTGAGAATCGCCTTGGCCTTTGCTCAGTAGCCATCTGTACGTCTCCTTTCTGAACGCGCGTGCGTTCGTCTTGCCACGAGCTTCGCGGGAATTCGCGTCGCTTTCGTTGCCGTGGAGGAGCAAGAGCGATGCCAGATGTCCGCGGCTCGATGGGCAATCGAGATAAATCAAAGAAAGGAATGGGTTTCAGTCCGTGAGGACGCACCTGTCCCAAGTTCTCCCGGCAGGATGGATATCCTTTCGGATCAGAACTCGTATCTTTTCAGATACGGGACTACGGCTTGCTCTGTGTCTTCAGATCGAAATTCCGGATCAACCGGTGCAGGTAGGTGGGATTGAGGTCGAGGGTCTCCGCGGCCCTGGTGATGTTGCCGCCGGCCTGGTCGATGGCGTCGAGGATCAACCGCTTTTTGAACTCGTTGACGGTGTCGTGATATTTCCCGAGGGGCACGCTGCGGTCGGCGGCAGGCGTTGTTTCGAGCACGGTTTCCGGCAGGTCCTCGGGGCGGATCAGCTCTCCCTCGCCTAGGACGAGGGCCCGCTCGACGGCGTTGGCCAGCTCGCGGACGTTGCCCGGCCAGCCGTAGCGCAGCAGGCAGGCCCGGGCCTCGGAGGTGAAGCCGACGATCCGCCTCCCGAGCTGGCGGCTGAAGAGGGCCGCGAAATGGCTGGCCAGGAGGGGAATGTCCTCGCGCCGCTCCCGCAGCGAGGGGAGGGTCAGCGAGATGACATTCAGCCGATAATAGAGATCCTCGCGGAAGCTGCCCTCGCGGATGGCCTTCTCCAGGTCCCGGTTGGTGGCGGCGATCACCCGCACGTCCGCCTTGAGGGGCCGGGTGCCGCCCACCCGCTCGTACTCCCGCTCCTGGAGCACGCGCAGGAGCTTGGCCTGGAGCCGCGGCGGCAGCTCGCCCACTTCATCGAGGAACAAGGTGCCGCCTTCGGCGGCTTCGATCTTGCCGGTCTTGCGCTCCACGGCGCCGGTGAAGGCCCCTTTTTCGTGGCCGAACAGCTCACTCTCGAGAAGGGTTTCGGAGAGGGTGGCGCAGTTGATGGCTACGAAGGGGCGGTGGGCCCGGCGGCTGCCGCGGTGGAGGGCGCGCGCCGCCACCTCCTTGCCGGTGCCGCTCTCGCCGCGCAGCAGGACGATGGAGTCCGTGGGCGCCACACGGGCGAGCAGGCGGCCGATCTCCTGCATGCGCGGGCTCTCGCCCACCATGCCGGAATCCAGCGCGGCCTCCATGCGCCGGTTCTCCTCCCGCAGCCACTCCAGCAGGCGGGCGTTGGAGAGGGCCGCCGAGGCGATGCCGGCGGCGGCGGTGAGGAGGTCCAGGTGGCGCTCGTCGAAACGGGCTCCGGACTCGCGGGTGTCCAGGTAGAGGACGCCCAGACGGCGGTCCAGGCCGGTCAGGGGAGCGGCGAGGATGGACTGGAGGCGAGCCGCCGCCACGCTCTCGACGCCACTCCAGCCTCCGGTTTCCAGGATGTCGTTGGCGAGTACGGCCGAGCCCTCGGTCAGCACGCGCTCCACCAGAGTGCGGGAGACGGCGAAGGGGGATTCCGAGCCCTGGCGGTCCAGGGCGAAGGAGGCGGCGGGCTCGGCGGTCTCCTCGTCCATCAAGAGGACGGTGGCGCGCTCGGCGGGGATGGTCTCCAGAACCAGCTCCAGGAGCCGGCGGGCGATGGGCCCGGTTTCATGGAGAGCGTGAAGGTCGTTGCCGATGCGCAGCAGGGCCTGGAGGTCGCGGGCGGTCCGCGCCTCGGCGGGAAGGGCCTTGATGAGGGCTTCGGGTTTGAGGTATGGCGACTCCCCGAGGGGGAGTTGCATCGTGCTCGATGCTGTGTGGGGTCCGCTGTCGAGGAGGAGGGAGCCGGACGCTCCGGAATCCTCCTCCCGGGTCTGGAAAAGAAAAAGGGAGCTGCCGATGGCGATCAGATCGCCATGCTCCAGATCCCGCTCGCGCACGGGCACGCCGTTGATGAAGGTGCCCTGGCGGCTCTCCAGGTCCCGCAGGACGAAACGGCCGGCAACGGTTTCGATCACACAGTGCTGGCGGGAGATGGCGAGGTCGCGCAGGTGGAGGTCGTTGGCGCGGTCGCGGCCGAAGGTCAACCGCTCTGTGCCGAGGGCGAAGGTCTGGCCGGCCAAGGGGCCGGCGAGGGCGATCAGGGACGGGTTCACGGAATGACTCTCTGTCTTGAGGATACAGTCTATCCGAAAAGATAGGTCCCGCGTGGACTTCTCCGGAAGGGAAAGCAAGATTTTCTAGGATTTCAGAGGGAGGCTGCCGCCGGGCATGAAACCTGCTCTGGGCTGTGGCGACCGTTCATGAAAGGAGACGCCAATGACTGATCAGCTTGATTTGCAGACGACGATCGAGCACCGCCAGGTCGAAGTGTTTAGCCTTACGGTCCACGGCCAGCATCCTCCCGTCCAGCGCTTGATCGTCGAGGTTCCCCAAGGGATCGAGGTCGAGGTCCAAACGACTACTGATCCGCCGCCGCCGCCGCCTCGGGGCCTGGTCAGGTTGACCTTCGTAGGGAGGCTTGTCCCATAGAAGTTGATTTGCTGCGCGCCGTTCTCCAGGACTGGGGAGAGCGCTTCTACTCCCGATCGGCTCCTGCCTTCCCGCCGGCTTCAGGACGGTTCAGGAGCGCGCGGAACTCCGGATTGCCCTGCAGTGGGCGGAAGGCGGGAAGGCTGAACCAGCGAGGCTTCATCCCCTTGTCGAGAGCGGCCTTGGCGTTGACCAGGGCGGAAGCCTGATCACCGATCAAGGCGTAGACCCGGGAGGCGGTGTAAAGGATCTCTGTGTCGTTGGGGGATTGCCGCAAGGTTTTTTGGGTGATCTCCGCCGCCTCCCGGGCGCGGCCCAGGTGGGCCAGGCATTCCGCCTTGAACAGGCTCTCCGCGGGTTGGAGAGGAGATGCGGCTTCCGCCTCGTGCTCGGCCAGCCGCTGCAGCACCCGCTGATAGATGGCCAGGGCCTCTCCTTCGCGGCCTAGGGCCTGCTCGGCATCAGCAAGGTTCATGAGGACGATGAGGTGATCGGGATCGATCTTCAGCGCTTCTCGATAGGCCGCCACCGCACTTTCGTAACGCCCGAGCAGGAGCCGGGCGATGCCCAGATTGGTGAAGTAATAGCGCTGCGGGTTCGCTCGGGCGAGGCCTGTAAAAATCTTCTCGGCACTCGCGGGGTCACCATAGAGCAGCTCCATCCGTCCCAGTTCTGCGAGCGCCCAGGCATTCTGTGGAGAGATCCTCAGGATCCGCTGGAAGCTCTCCCGAGCCTCGCTGACCTGGCCGCTCTGGGCAGTCAAGGTCGCAAGGTCGTACAGGTTCTGCCAGGATGGTGCGAGTTCGCTCGCAGCGCGCCGCGCCGCGAGCGCCTCCTCCCGTTGCCCGCGGCTCTCCGCCAGATCGGCGCGCAAGACCAGGAGGTCGGGATCTCCCGGCAAAAAGCGTTCGAGCCGACCGAGAACTTCCTCCGCCTCGTTCTGCCGGCCGGCAACGAGAGCGGCCTTGAACTCTTCCTTGAGTGGCCGGGGGTCTTCCGGCGCCAGCTCCCGCGCTTGTCGGACGAGAGCGCGGGCTCGCTCCAGGTGGTGGGGGTCCCGCGTCGAGGTGAACAGGGCAAGGTGGCACTGCGCGGCCAAGATGATGGCTTCCAGGAATCGCGGTGAAAACCGCACGATCCTTTCGATGCTGGGAAGCTCGTTCTCCAGGCTCGTCTTTCCCGCATCGATCCGGTGCCACGCCGCCAGGTATGAGGTGTAGTCCTGCTCACGAACTTCCACCCTGAGCGTGCCGGGGCGAAGAGCGTGGTCCGGGTAGGCCCGCCGCAGGTGCATGCCTGCCACGTCCGGGAGCAGACGGAGTCCCGCCGGATCGGTGGGGATCTTGAAGCTCGTGGACCATAGAACTCGGCCATCGCTGGCCTGCATGCGGCGCAACGAGATCCGTGCCATGGCGCCTTCCGGCTCCACGGCCGAAATCAGCACCTCGTCGGCGGCCAGGCTCCGCGCGAGCGTGACGGAAGACGCTGAGCCCGCGGAGATCTGCGAAGGATCGAGCGGGGCGAGGTCCTCCAGCGAGGTCAGGCCTCCCAGAAGCGCCATCAAGACTCCCGAAGCCGCGAGATCGAGCCGTTCGTCGGCACGTTTCGCATCAACTTCCGGTCGCAGGACCGCGACGCGAAGCGGCTTCGTGGGGTGCCGTTCCCTCAGAAAGACGACGGCGCTCAGGAGGACCACCAGGAGGACGGCGACGGCTGTGAGACCCATGCCGTATCGCCGGCGGAGGACCGACATGCCTGCGGTCGAAGCTGGAGCGCCGGTGATCCGCGGCAGGGCGAGGGCTGCAGGCTCCTCCCGGAAGACCGTGGGCAGGTCGCTCACGCTCTCGCCAGGTGGCGGGCCCGCGGCTGCGGCGCCGCTCTGCGGCAGATCCTCCAGCGCCCCAGCCACCTCCGCCGCGCCCTGGGGCCGGTCCTCCGGAGCTTTGGCGAGGAGGCGCTCCATGAGGTCGCCGAGTTGCGGGGGAGCGTCCGGCCGGAGGGCGGCCACGGGCGGTGGGTGGTGCTCCAGAACCCGGTGGATGGTCTCCTGCGGAGTCGCGCCCAGGAAAGGGGACCGGCCGGTCAGCATGTGGTAGAGGAGGCTGCCGAGGGAGAAGAGGTCCGAGCGGGCATCCACCTCGACGCCGCAGGCCTGCTCGGGCGACATGGCGTGGAACGTGCCGACGACGATACCGTGCTGAGTGAGGAGAATGTCGTCCGTGCCAGCGAGCCTACGGGCGAGGCCGAAGTCCAGGACCTTGGCGTGTCCCGCGGGGGTGACGAGGACATTCTCGGCCTTAAGGTCGCGGTGCACGATGCCGGCCTCGTGGGCGGCGGTGAGGGCCTCGGCGATCTCGCGCGCCAGCCGGACGGCGAGATCCAGCTTCAGGGGGCCCTTGGCCAGGTGGGCAGCGAGCGTCCGCCCCTCGACGTACTCGAGGACGATGCAGTCTCCCGAGGGATCTTCGAGGAGGTCGTGGACCTGGACGATGGCGGGGTGGCTCAGGCCGGCGGCGGCCCGGGCTTCGCGCAGGAAACGCCGCCGCAGGGCCGCGGAGAGGTCGGCGTCACGCCGGATGCGCTTGATGGCCACTTTGCGCCGCAGCCGGTCATCCCAGGCGAGGAACACCTCCCCCATGCCGCCCCGCCCGAGCCGGCCCAGGACGCGGTAGGCTCCGAGGCGCTCCGGGAGATCGTGCGGACCGGCCGGGTCTCCTTGTTCCGGCTCCGCCGGAAAAGGCGTGCGCTCGTCTATCTGGACATCCCTCCAGCTCAACCCTCGAATCAGGGGACCTGAAGAGTTTACGACGATTCCGAGAGGAATTCCGAACCGTCTTTCCTGACGCCCATTGAGCATCCCGCGAGGCTGGACTATAAATCGACCCCGATACAAGGAGGAGGGAGACCATGCGGATCGGAATCCTCGGAGCGGGAAACGTCGGTGGGAGCCTGGGGCAGGGCTGGACGCGCGCCGGGCACGAGGTGATGTTCGGCGTCCGGGACGCTTTGCACCCGAAGGTCGCGAAGCTCCTGGCGGAGACGGGGGCGCGGGCCGGCTCGGTCGCCGAGGCGGCGGCGTTCGGTGAGGTGGTCGCGCTGGCAACCCCCTGGGAAGCGACGCAGGACGCCCTGCGCAGCGCCGGCGGCCTGGCAGGCAAGATCCTGTTCGACTGCACCAACCCGCTCGCCCCGCAGCTCGCCGGGCTCACCCACGGCCATACGACCTCGGGCGGCGAGCAGGTGGCGGTCTGGGCTCCGGGGGCAAGGGTGGTCAAGGTCTTCAATACCACCGGGGCCAACAACATGGCGAACCCGGACTTCGGCGGCGTCGCCGCGACGATGTTCTATTGCGGGGACGACGCCGGGGCCAAGGCCACCGCGGCGCGTCTCGCCGCGGACCTCGGGTTCGATCCGGTGGACGCCGGGAGGCTCGACCAGGCGCGGCTGCTCGAGCCGCTCGCCCTGCTGTGGATCCGTCTGGCGTACGTCCAGCAGATGGGCCGCGAGATCGCCTTCAAGCTGATGAGACGCTGACGAACCTGCTGGAGGAGTCCGTCCATGAACGTGCAGGAAGCGCTTGACACCCTGAAGTCGCTCGGCACGGAGCAGAACCGGAAGATCTACCGGCGCCACGGCGCGAATGGGGAGATCTACGGCGTCAGCTACGCCGAGCTGAAGAAGCTCAAGAAGAAGATCAAGGTGGACCACGAGCTGGCCGAAGGGTTGTGGGCCTCGAACGCTCACGACGCCCGCATCCTGGCGACGATGATCGCGGACCCCAGGCGGCTGGACGGCGAGGCGCTTGACCGCTGGGCCGGCGGCCTGCGCAACCCGGTCGAGAGCGACGCCTTGGCGGGGCTGGCCGCCGGGAGCCCGGCCGCCCGCGAGGCCATGGAGCGGTGGATCGACTCGGACGACGAGTGGATCGGCGCCGCGGGCTGGACGGTCCTGGCCCACCTGGCGATGAAGGACGACAGCCTGCCGGACGAGTACTTCGCGAGATACCTCGACGCCATCGAAAGGGACATCCACACGCAGAAGAACCGGGTGCGCTACGAGATGAACAACGCCCTGATCGCGATCGGGACCCGCAATCCCCACCTGGAGGAGAAGGCCCTCGCCGCCGCCGCCCGGATCGGCAGGGTCGAGGTCGACCACGGCGAGACGGGGTGCAAGACGCCGGACGCAGCGTCGTACATCCGCAAGGCGGTGGAGAGGAGAAGGTAGGGGATCGCAGAGGGTGAGGGCGGCGGTCAAAAACGTCTTTGCCGCACCCCATGATTTCATGTACAATCTACAACCCAGCCGTTGTCGAATTGTCGCAGCACGGAAATCGCGAGGAGAGGTTCTGTCCAGAGCGGCGCCTCCTCCCCCGAGCCGAGCTGGGACGGGGCTGTCTCGAACCGGAGGGCCGTTGCTGAAGGAGGTTCGCCCCGAGTCGGCAGGTCCGGAGCCGCAGGCTCCGCAGGCCGGCTTGCGCCCGATGAAAGAACGCGTGGTCATCGTCGACGACGAGCCCGCCATCCGCGGGCTCCTCCTGGCGTACCTCTCCTCGCTCTCCCTGGACTGCCATCCCGCGCAGGACGGAGCCGAGGCCCTGGCGATCGCCGTCGAGGAGCCGCGGCCGTCGCTCGTGCTGTCGGACATCGAGATGCCGGGGCTCTCGGGGGTCGAGCTGCTCCAGCGCCTGAAGAGCCTGGACGAGACCATTCAGGTGGTGATGGTCACCGGCGTCCAGCAGATGGCCACCGTGCGCCAATGCGTGCGCAGCGGCGCCTACGACTACATCGTCAAGCCGTTCGACGCGGACGATCTGCTCAACACCGTCGAGCGGGCGCTGGAGCGGGGGCGGCTCATCCGCCAGAACGAGGCCTACCGGTTGAACCTCGAGCGGATGGTGTTGGAACAGACCATGGAGATCCGCCAGACCCGCGACATCGCCCTGCTGACCCTCGCCCGGCTCGCCGAGTCGCGGGACACGGCCACGGGGCAGCATCTGGAGCGGATGGCCGAGTACAGCCGGCGGCTGGCGGAGGAAGCCGCCCGCGAGCCGGCGCTGGGGATCACGGAGGAGTTCGTGGACCAGCTCTACAAGTCCAGCCCGCTCCACGACATCGGCAAGGTCGGCATCCCGGACGCGATCCTGCTCAAGCCCGGCCCCCTCGCGCCGCACGAGATGGCGGTGATGCGCACCCACCCGCAGATCGGCGGCGACACCTTGCGCAAGGTCATCGAGAGATACCAGGGGCACAGTTTCCTGCGGATGGGTATGGAGATTGCTTATTCCCATCACGAGCGTTGGGACGGCTCAGGATATCCGTATAGGCTGGCGGGCACGCAGATTCCGCTGGCGGCCCGCATCGTAGCCTTGGCGGATACTTACGACACGATCACCAGCCGCCGTCCCTACAAGGTTGCTTTCGATCACGAAGAGGCGCTCCGCCGGATCGCCAGGGACCGCGGTGCGCACTTCGACCCGATGCTGGTGGACGTCTTCTTCCGCTGCCATCGGGACTTCGCTGAGATCCGCGAACGGCTCACGGATCCGGTCCACGCCGGCAGGGGAGGCTCCTGATGCCCGCCCTGACGCGGCCGGACGCCGGAGCCGCCGGTGCGCGGGGAGGGTTGCATGCTCGCTGAGGATCCGGTTCGGGAGCTGCCGGTCTTGGAGGGGCCCGCTCGCTGGGAGGTGGGCAAGTCGAACGAGGAGCGCCGCTCCCCCCGGCGCCGCACGCTCGCGGCGGTGCGGATCCTGGAGGGGCCGGATCTCGGCGGGCTCCTGGCCACCGACCTCTCGGCCGACGGCGCCTTCCTGCGCACCCCGGCGGCGGTGGCTCCGGACGTCCGGCTCCGGCTGGCGCTGGAGATCCCCACCGATCCTCGCCCCATCTCCGTCACCGCCCGCGTCGTTCGCTCGTCGGCCGAGGGGATCGGCGTGCGCTTCGAGGAGGTCTCCGCGCGCGACCGCGCCCGCCTGCTCGCCCACGCCGGCTTCTATGAGATGGACGAGGCGATCGTCCGCGTCCAGCGGGCGCTGGGCGACCTGATCCCCGGCAACCTGCTGCCGCTCGGCGAGCCCTCCGAGATCCAGACGGTCCTCCAGAACCTGGTCGAGCGGTCGCTGCCCGTCACGGTCATCACGCCCGGCCGCGGCTTCAAGCCGCTGACCTGCCGGGCGGTGGCCTACGCGGACGGCGGCCGGCACGGCGCCTCGCTGCGGCTCGACTTCTCGCTGTCCTCGCGTCCCCGGGTCCTCTATCTGGCCTTCTCCGATCCGCCGCTGTTCTACGCCCTCGAGGGGATCCTGCTGGCGAGCGCGGGGGAGCTGGTGGAGGTGATGGTGCCGGAGCGGATCTACCTGACGGAGCGGCGCACGGAGCGGCGCTCCAGCCTGCGCAGGGCCTTCTGCGAGCTGGCGGCGTCCCATGCCCCGGACGGCCGGCTGCGGCTGCCGGTGATGGACCTCGGGGAGGGGGGCGCGTCCGTGCGTCTGGAGCCCGCCGCGGCGCTGGTGCCGGGCACGCGCCTGCCGGCCTTCACGCTGGAGGTCGAGGGAGAGCGGCGGGAGGTCACCGGCGCCACGGTGCGCTACCTGTCGGCGCTGGACGACGGCGGCTTGCGGGCCGGGCTCCGCTTTGACGAGGGGGACGCCGAGCGCGACAGCTTCCGGGAGCTGAAGCGCCACGCCGTCCGCGGCGGCCTCGCCATCCGGCTGTCGCGCACGGTCTCGCTGCTGGGCGGCAAGGTGGCGAGCTTCGTCCGCCGGCCGGGCCGCACGGAGGAGGGCGGCGTCGAAGTGGTGCGCTACCGCAACCGCCGGGGGGACACGGTCGCCGGCATCGTGGACGCGAACTTCGACACCTCGGATCCCGCGGTGCGGCCCGACGTGGCTGTCGTCATCGCTCCGGCGATCCTCAAACGCAAGGAGATCTTCGCCCTGCTCGCCCGCACCATCCTGGACGACCTCGACCGGGACGGGCGGAAGGTCGTGGTACTGCGCTTCGACGCCACCTACATCGCGGGCGAGAGCACCATGGACCCGCGGCTGGTGGCCGAGGGGCGTCCCTATTACCACTGGACCTTCGGCCATCTCGGGGACGATACCGCGGCCTCGCTGCGCTATCTCCAGCGCCGGTTCCGTCCGGCCCGCCGCGCCCTGGTGAGCGTGTCGCTCTCGGCCATTCCGGCCCGCCGGGTGATCCTCGAGTGCGCCGACGCGCCGGTGGACCTGTGGATCGCGCCGTACGGCTGCCCGGACGCCCAGGACGTGCTGCGCAACTACCTCGCGGGGCTCGACCTGTTCGAGGTCTACCGCCGGGGCGAGGGGCCGGAGACGATCCTGATCCATGGCCGGCCGATCCGCGGCGACTCGCTGTACGGCCAGGCCATGGCGGCGGGCCTGGCCTTCCTGGAGGACGCGCGGCGCGACCTCTCCCGCATCGCGGCGCCGGTGGTCTGGATCCTCGGCACCTACGACTGCTGGGTGACCCGCTCGCGGGTGCGGGCCCTGCTCGACGCGCCGGGCGGCGGCTTGCGCGAGATCTTCGAGTGCGCCACCGGGCACGTGCTCAAGAGCGGTGCGGAAGCCATCGAGCTGTTCAAGCTGGTGGCGGAATCGATCTCCAAGCACCTGTTCGGCGCCGACCGGCCGGCCCGCGATCCGAACCTCGCCCGCTTCGCCCGCCAGAGCGAGGCGGAGTGGGGCCGGGTGCATCGCCAGGAGCTGGCGGACGCCGAGGGCTTCTGGAAGGAGCACCTGTTCGGCGCGCCGGGCGACGAAATCGGCTACGACATCCTCCTCGACCATCCCGAGTATCCGCGTTTCCTGGCCCGGCAGGTGGAGCTGCTCGATCCGCGGCCGGGCGAGCACCTGGCCGACTTCGGGTGCGGCACGGGCAACCTCCTGCTCGCCATGCTGGACGCCTACCGGGGCGGCGGGACTCCGGCGTCGCTCACCTTCCTGGACCTGGTGCCGGAAGCCGTCGAGCGCACGCGGGAGAAGCTGCTCGCGGCGTGCGCAGAGCGCGGCGTGCCCGCGCCGGCCCTGCGCGGGATCGTGGCCAACCTGGAGGTGTCGCGCTTCGCGGCCATCGCCGACTTCCTGGAGGGACGGCTCTACGGCGTCGAGGGGCTGGTCCACCGGGTGGAGGGCCTGCCGCTCGCGGCCGCGCGCAAGCTCGCCGCCGGCTACGGCAAGGAGCTGCACGCCATCCTGCGCGGCGCTCCGGCGGAGCCGGCCCGGGTGCGCGAGCTCTGCCCGGCCCTGGAGGAGCGCGAGGTGGAGATCGCCCTGGAGATCGGCCGCGCCTCGCGCTTCCTGCTCGGCCGCACGCTGCCGGACGACCTCAGGCCCGGCGCTCCGGCGGACCTGGCCGATCGCACGGCGTGCGACCTCCTCTTCCGTCATCTCCACTTCGGCGAGGCCGCGGCGCGGCTCCACCTCGACCTGCCCGACTCCTGCTTCCACCGCATCGGCTCGTCGCTCGTCCTGCCGTACCTCTACGACCCGCTGGCGAGCCTGCGGGAGATGCACCGGCTGCTCAAGCCCGGCGGCACCCTCGTCGTCTCCTCGATCCGTCCCAACTTCGACCCGTCCAAGCTGTACACGGAAGGGGTGGAGATCCTCACCCGTCAGCAGGAGGCGGGCGACGAGCGGGCCGGCCGCAAGCTGGAAGCGCTGCGACACTTCGCCAACATGATCAGCCGCCTGATCGAGCTGGAGGAGGACGGCCGGTTCCGCTTCCTCGACGCCGCGACGCTGAAGGCGCTGATGGCCGAGGCGGGGTTCTCGCGCGTCCACACGTTCCACGCCTTTGGATCCCCCCCGACGGCGATCCTGGTGCGGGCGGAGAAGTAGGAGAAAGCCGTCGATGCAGCCGAAATCGCCCCGGCTCCCCGGGTTCGAAGCGGCGTTCCGCGAGGAGAGCCAGCGGCTGTTCGTCGAGCGCTCCCGGTTCCTGCTGTGGGCGGCGCTCGTCCTCTTTCCGGCGTTCTGGCTGCTGGACCTGACGTCGGCGCCGGAGGAGGCGCTGCGGTTCCTGATGATCCGGGTGGGGGTCGCCGCCGTCTACCTGGTGGCACTCCTCGCCGTCTACTCCCGCCGGGCCGAGCGCCTGGCGCCGCCGCTCGTGATGGTGGGAGCGATCGCCTCCGCCGCCGGCATCTCCCTGATGGCCGCCTACCTGGGGGGCTTCTCCAGCAACTACTTTGCGGGCAACGTCATCGTCATTTTCGTGATCGGCTTCTTCATCCCCTGGGAGCTCGGCGCGGCGGCGGCGCTGTGCGTGTCGATCCTCCTCGCGTACCTGGGGATCAACCTCGCGGTCCATGAGCCATCGTTGGAGATGGTGGGGCCGCTCTTCTTCCTCGCCGGCGCGGGGGTGTTCACCTATCTCGCCGTGATCTCCAGCCGGCGGACGCGGCGGCGGGACCTCTCGCTGCGGCTGCGCCTGGAGAAGGCCAACGAGGAGCTGAAGGAGCTCGACGAGGCCAAGACCCGCTTCTTCGCCAACGTCAGCCACGAGCTGCGCACGCCGCTGACCCTGATGCTAGGTCCCCTCGAGACCCTGCTCGCCTCCGAGGAGGACGGCGAGCGGCGCGTCCTGCTGGAGTCGATGACCACCAACAGCCGCCGGCTGCTGCGGCAGGTCAACGCCCTGCTCGACGGCGCCAAGCTCGAATCCGGCCGGCTGCGCCTGGAGCCGGTCGAGGACAACCTGGGCAAGATGCTGACCGAGCTGGTGGCCGCGGCG
Source organism: Thermoanaerobaculia bacterium (assembly GCA_036399915.1). Classification (GTDB taxonomy): domain Bacteria; phylum Acidobacteriota; class Thermoanaerobaculia; order Multivoradales; family UBA5704; genus DATARR01. The sequence goes on along the minus strand of DASWME010000200.1, from coordinate 18,993 downwards.
GCGCCGCACGCGGAGCGCCGGGGGATCCGGCTCACCGCCGAGCGGCTGGACGCGGTGCCGGACTCGATCTTCGATCCCGCCAAGATGGAGGTCGTCGCGGCCAACCTGCTGTCGAACGCCCTGAAGTTCACCCCGGCCGGCGGCAGCGTCACGGTGAGGGCCGCGCCCGGCCGCGACTGGATCGCCTTCGAGGTGGAGGACGACGGCCCAGGCATCCCCGAGGACCAGCTCGAGCGGATCTTCGAGCGCTTCCACCAGGTGGAAGGCTCGCCCTCGCGCGAAGTGGGCGGCACCGGCCTCGGGCTCGCCCTCGCCCGCGAGCTGGCGCGGCTCCACGGCGGCAACGTCACCGTGCGCAGCCGGCCCGGGGAGGGAGCGGTGTTCTGCGTCGAGCTGCCGCGCGATCCGGGTGACATCACCCAGGAGCGCCGGCGGCGGGCTCGGCGGCGGGAGGACCAGCTCGCCCAGATCCGCACGGACGCCATGGCGGCCCGGGAGTACGCCCTGCAGTCCATGCGCGAGACGCTGCTCGCCGACATCGAGGTGCCGCGCCTGGCGGGCGAGACGCCGCGCCCGCAGCCGCCGGCCGGAGCGCCGCGCATCCTGCTTGTCGAGGACAACACCGACCTGCGCAACTTCCTGGCCGCCCGCCTCTCCCACCTCTACCGGGTGGACACCGCGGCGGACGGCGCCGCCGGACTGGTAGAGGCCCAGCGCTGCCGGCCCGACCTGATCGTCTCCGACGTCATGATGCCGGGCGTCGACGGCTTCGAGCTGTGCCGGCGCCTCAAGGCGGACCCCGCCTTCGCGGCGACTCCCATCATCCTGCTGACGGCCCGTGCGGGGACTGAAGCGGTCGCGGAAGGGTTGAACGTGGGGGCCGACGACTACGTGGTCAAGCCCTTTGCCCTGCGCGAGCTGGAAGCCCGGATCGCCGCCCACCTGCGCGCCCGCGAGATCGAGCGGCACCTCCACGAGCGCGAGAGCCGCCTCGCCGCCATCGGCCAGATGACCAGCTCCGTGGTGCACGACCTGCGCAATCCGCTGACCCTGGTGAAGGGTTACGCCGACCTCGCGCACACCCTGGCCCTGCGCGGAGGGGACGCGGCCGCCATCGCCCGCGATCTCGAGACCGTGCGCAGCGAGACCGACCGGCTGCAGCGGATGATCGAGGAGATCCTCGACTTCGCCCGCGGTGGCTCGCCGCGCTTGGCCCTGGAGACCGTGTCGGCCGGCCGCTTCCTCGTCGAAGCCCTCCAGCCGCTCGCCATGGACCTCCGGGAGCGGGGGATCGAGGCCGACCTGGACCTGAAGCTCCACGCCTCCGTCCAGGTCATCCTCGACCGCGACCGCATCCACCGGGTCCTCGAAAACCTGATCACCAACGCCCGGGAGGCGCTGGCGGCGTGGGGGCTGGAGAAGCGGGTGGTGATCCGCGCCCGGGTGGAGGGGCAGTGCCTCGCGGTGCGCGTCGCCGACTCCGGCCCGGGCATCCCGGAGGAGACGGCCGCGCACCTCTTCGAGCCTTTCGTCACCACCGGCAAGAAGCAGGGCACCGGCCTGGGCCTCGTGACCGTGCGCAACCTGATGAAGGCCCACGGCGGCGACGTGCGCGTCGAGACCAAGGCGCCGGAGGGGGGAGCGGCCTTCACGGTCCTCCTGCCCCTCGCTCCGGCGGTCGTGGAGAGCCCCGCCCTGGCGCGGGCGGGGCGGGTGGCATAGCCGCCATCCTCAATCCGAGATCATCACCGCAGCGCTAGCCCTGTCTGTAGAGCCCCGGGCGGGCGATCTCCATGTGCCCCTCGGGGTGGACGACCTCCGTGAAGCCGAACGGGCGGTACAGCTCGTGGGCGTCGCGGGTGACCAGCGAGAAGCGCCGGAGCCCCTGTAGGTCCGGGTGCTCCATCACGCACCCGATCAGCCACTTGCCGAGCCCGCGGCCGCGATACTCGGAAAGCACGTACACGTCGCAGAGATAGGCGAAGGTCGACGCGTCGGTGACCACCCGCGCAAGGCCGACCTGCCGGTCTCCCTCGTAGAGGCCGAAGCAGAGAGAGTTGCGCAAGGCCCGCTCGAGGACTGCCCGGGGGATTCCCTCCGCCCAGTAGGAGGTCGCGAGAAAGGCGTGGACGGCGCCCACGTCCAGCCGCGCCGGGTCGGTCGAGACGGTGAAGCCGTCGCGGTGGTGCTCGTGGATCATGGCCGAGAGTATATGAGGGGAGGGAACGGAGCCCTCCTCTCCCCTTGGGAAAGGAGGGGTTGGGAGTGAGGCCTACCGGCAGGTCTTCGCGCCCGTCTTGCCCTTGCAGCTGTTCGAGCAGCACTGGCTGTTGGAGGTGCAGCTCGCGCCGGTCGCCAGGCAGATGCTGCAGCCCGAGATGTTGAAGGTGCAGTCGCCGTTGCAGGAGAGGGTGCCGCCGGAGAAGCCCTGGCTCTGGCAGGTCTGGCCACCCAAGTCAAAGCCGTCGCACTGCTCGCTGCCTTCCCGCAAACCATTGCCGCAGACCTGGGGCGTTGCCGTGCCGCCGACAGTGGCCACCAAGCTGAAGACGGCATCCGCCGCCGGCGTGCCGAGGTGGGCGTCCTGGTTGACCTCGGCGGCTCTCACCTCGATCGTCCAGGTCCCCGCCTGCGGGTTCTGCACGAACACGTTCTCGACCGTATCGATGGTGTTGGGGCTGCCGCCGGAGGTGGACCAGTTGCCGGCGCGGAGACCGTTGTTGCCGTTGTAGATCGTCCCCGAGGGGGACGTCACCTTCAGGCTGAGGTCGTTGATCCGGTGCAGCGTCGCCGAGGTCGTCCCGGGCGGGTCGGGGTAGATCATCGTCACCTTGAGGTCCCCGGCGCCGGATGGCACCGGGTAGCTGTAGACCGACGTCTGGTTGAGCTGGAGCGGCGTCGCCTGGTCGACGACCAGGCTGCCCGCCGCCCGCTCGCGGGCCGCCTTGGCGCTCGGCCGGCCCCAGCCCTGGTGAGTGCGGGTCAGATCGCTGGTCGTCCCCGTGAACGGGTACTGCTGGGCGTTGTTGATCATCAGCGCCTTGATCATCGAGGCGTGCGGCTGGCGCTCGAAGACGGTGGTGCCTGTGGGGTTGGTCCCCCAGACGTTCTCCGACCACATCTGGACGATCAGGCCGAGCACGCCCGCGGTCTCGGGCGTGGCCGCCGAGGTGCCGTTGAAGCCGGTGGTGTAGGTGTTGCCGCTCGTCGTGGTGAAGATGCTGTCGTACCAGTAGTTGACATCCGGCTTGATGCGGCCGTCGGCCGCCGGGCCGATCGAGGCGCCGCCAGACCACGAGTCGTCCGCGGTGGACAGGGTGTTGAAGTGGTAGATGCCGCCGACGCTGATGATGTTCTTCGCCCAGGCCTGCGGCCGGCTGCTCTGGGTGCCGGCGTTGGATTGCGACTGGGTGATGGCGATGTCGAGCCGCCAGATGATGTCGTCCATCTGGCTCGAGATGCTGGTGTAGGCGGTGGTCAGGGCGTCGCCCCAGGAGTTGGTCTGGAAGGAGGCGAAGTAGGGCGAGCCCTTGAGCTGCTGGGTATGGGCGAAGCGGTCGGTCAAGAAGTCGTAGTCGGCGGCGATGCCCTGGGAGCCGCAGACGAGTTGGCCGGTGCCCTGGGCGTTGCCGTCGCCGTCGCGGTTGCCGTTGCCGAAGACGATGCCGTAGGTGCTGGTGCCGTGGCTCGCCGCGCTGTTGGAGCCATGGAGCAGGATGCCGTCGAAGTCCATGTGGGTCGCCTCGAGGCCGCCGTCGAGGACCTCGCCGCGCACCCCCTGGCCGCAGGTGCCGAAGTTGGTCTCGATGAAGTTCGCCCCCGAGTCCTGGCGGACCAGGTCCATGTCGGTCTCCGGCGCGCTCCAGCGGTCGATCCACATCACGTCGTCGTGAGCCGCGAGGCGCTGGAGCTGGCCGCGGTCCACCCACAGCTCCAGGATGTGGCCGCTGGGGTAGTAGAGAGCGGTGCGGGCGCCTTCTGCCTCGGCCGCCTGGCGGATGCGGTCCTTGCCCTCGGGACCCCACTCGAAGGCCATGACGCGCACGCGCATCTCGGCCGGCCCGCTCCCGGAGGCGAGCCAGTCGCGCAGCCCGGGCTCCAGGCGGTGGTAGGGATGGTAGGGCTCGACGCGCTCGACGAACTCCAGCGCGGCCACCTGCGGCGCGAGTGACGGGTGCATCCGCACGATGTGAGCGTTGAACGGGAAGTATTGGAGCACCTCCGCGCCCAAGCCCCGGAGAGCGTCTCGCCACTCGGGCAGGCCCAGGGTGCGGAACTGCACCAGGAAGAGCCGGCCGTCCGCGGGCTGGGCGAGAGCGGCGGGCACGGCTGGCGCCGGCCGCCCGGGCTCGACGGCCCCCGCGTGGAGGCGCAGAGCGGTCTCGATCGCCCGCGCCTCGCTCCAGCTCCGGCCGCCATCGCGGCTGGCCGAGAACCAGCGCTCACCGTCCTCGTTCCAGGCGGCGAAGGACGCCCGCTCGGCCGGGTCCGAGCCCGTCGCGCCGGGCGCGACCGGCGATGGGGTCACGCGCACGAGGCTGCGCCTCACCTGGCCGTTGCCGGCGTCGACCTCCACGAAGACCCGGTTCACCCCGGCGCCCGGCTCCACCACCAGCCGGGGCTTCGCCATTGCCGGTGCGGTCAGAGCGGCGGCCAGTACCATCAGGACCGCAAGACGTCGAATCGCTGCCATCTCGTCCCCCCTTCGTGATTTGCCCTCTAACAGTGCGGTGTATTCCGGCCGGCAGACGGGACACGGCATCGGCAAACTTTGCAGACCGGAGGGAAAGGCTCCTCCAGCCGGCGAGCGGGTTTCGCATTCGCTGAACGATGCCGCCGGAGGAGTATCATCCTCCGGGTGCAGCGGAGCTTCATCTTCGAAGGCATTGTTGGACGGCTGCGTCGGCGGCGGGTGAGCCGTCGCACCTTCCAGGAGTTCAGCCGCTCCCTGGCACTGATCGTCGACCGGGAAGCCTTGGAAGCCAGCGTCGCCGCCCGCATCCGGGAGCTCTTCGATCCCGACCGGATGGTCGTGCTGGAGCCGGACGGGGCCACCGCGAGCTTCCTGCCCGGGTTCTCCTTCGGGCTGGCGGAAACGGACCTGGAGAGCTTGCGGCTGCCAGCCCGGGGCAAGCTCGCGCGCTGGCTCTCCGTCAACGAGACCTGCCTGGTCCTGGACCGCCAGCCCGGAGTTCACGAGTATCTAGATCCCGCGGAGAGAGATCTCCTGGACCGGCTGAGACTGAACCTCTGCGTCCCGATGGTCTCTCTGAACCGGCTGACCGGCATCCTCCTTCTCGGCTCGGACCAGCCGCGCTGGAGCATCGGCAGGAGCGAGATCGAGCTGCTGAACTTCCTGGCCTCCCAGGCGAGCTTGGCGTTCGAGAACGCCGAGCTCTACCGCGCCCAGCGCGAGCGCCTGGACCGCCTCTACCGGGCCGAGCGGCTGGCGGCCGTGGGGCAACTCGCCGCGGGCGTCGCTCACGAGATCCGCAATCCGCTCACGGCGATCCGCTCGACGATGCAGTACCTGCTCCGCGGGCTCGATCCTGGGGAGCCGAAGCATCAGCTCGTCGAGGAGCTCCTGAGCGAGGTGGATCGCATCAACAGCACGGTTGGCGGTCTCCTGAGTCTCAGCCGTTCCGGGGAGCTCCGGAAGTCGGAGATCGACCTGCTGGAGCCCTTGGGCAAAGCCGTGCAATTGGTTCAGGCCCGGGCCGCCGAGCAAGGCGTGGAGATCCGGACCGAGTTCGGCCGCAACGGGTTGCGCGTCCTCGGGGACGCCGGCCAGTTGAAGCAGGTCTTTCTGAACCTGCTGATCAACGCCCTGCAGTCCATGTCCGACGGGGGACGCATCTCGGTGGCGGTGACGCCATGGGCGCTGCAGCTCGGGCGGGCCGAGACCCCCTGGGTCCAGGTCCAGATCGCGGACACCGGCCCGGGGATCTCTCCCGCGCAGCTCCGCAGGGTCTTCGATCCGTTCTACACCACGAAGCGGGAGGGTACCGGACTGGGATTGGCGATCTGCCATGGAATCATCGAGCAGCACGAAGGGGAGATTCAACTGGAGAGCGAAGTGGGGGTGGGGACCACGGCGGCGGTCCGTCTCCCTCTAGCGGAAGGAGAGCCATGGCCAACATCCTGATCGTGGACGACGAAAGGCCGATCCGGCGCATCCTCTCCGTGCTCTTGCAGGAACGCCGGCATCGGGTCACCGATGTAGGCTCGGGAGAGGAAGTCCTCGCGGCTCTGCCTGAGGCGAAGCCGGACCTCGTGCTGCTCGATCTGAAGCTTCCCGGAATCGACGGGCTGGAGACCTTGAAGCGCCTGCGCGCCCTCCATCCGCGGCTGGACGTGGTGATGATGACCGCCCACGGCACGATCTCCTCGGCAGTGGAGGCGATGCGCCGGGGCGCCTTCGATTATGTGACCAAGCCCTTCGACAACGACGAGCTGCTGATGATCGTCGACCGTGCCCTCGAAATGCGACGGCTCAGCGCGGAGGTCGAATCCCTGCGGGAAGACCTCGAGGCCCGCTACGGCTTCAGCGAGATCGTGGGCGTCAGCCGGGAGCTCCAGGAGGTCTTCCGCATGATGGCCAAGGTCGTCCGCGTGGACGTCACAGTGCTGGTGACTGGCGAATCGGGCACGGGCAAGGAGCTGGTGGCGCGGGCCATCCACCGCCGCAGCCCGCGGTCGCAGGGGCCCTTCGTGGCGGTCAACTGCAGCGCCATCCCACAGACGCTCGTCGAGTCCGAGTTCTTCGGCCACGAGAAGGGGGCCTTCACGGACGCCCGAGAGACGCGGCTGGGAAAGTTCGAGCAGGCGGACGGTGGCAGCCTCTTCCTCGACGAGGTAGGGGACCTCGCCCTCGATGCCCAGGCCAAGCTCCTGCGCGCCTTGCAGGAGCGGCAGATCCACCGCATCGGCGCCCGCGCCCCGCGGCCCGTGGACGTGCGGGTCATCGCCGCTACGAACAAGGACCTGAAGAAGGAGTCGCGGGAGGGACGCTTCCGGGAGGATCTCTACTGGCGGTTGAACGTCGTTCACATCCGGTTGCCCGCCCTGCGCGAGCGGCGGGCCGACCTGCCGATCCTGATCGATCACTTCGTGGATCGCTTCAACCGGGAGCTGGGGCTCGCGGTGCAGTCCATTACGCCGGACGCGCGGCAACTCCTGTGCGAGTACCAGTGGCCGGGCAACGTGCGGGAGCTGGAAAACACTCTCTGTCAGGCGATGATCCTCTGCGAAGAGGACACCCTGACCGTCTCCGACCTGCCCGGCCGGGTGCGGGGGGAACCGGCGGACGGCATGGCGTCTTCGCCTTCCGATCTCTCCCGCCTCAGCCTGGCGGACGCGGTGACTGAGGCCACGGAGCGGCTGGAGAAGGTGATGATCCTCTCCCGTCTCGCCGAGCACCGGGGCAGCCGTACCGCCACCGCCGAGAGCCTGGGCATCTCCCGCAAGACCCTGTTCAACAAGATGCGCCAGTACGGACTGACGGGCGAGGAGATCGAGGAGGGGGCGCAATGAATCGCGCCCCCTTGTCTCAGGTAGGGCCTACGGGCTCGATCCTCTCCTTGAATCGCAGGCCGCCTCGCATATAGTCGAGATAGAGCTTCTCCAGGTTCTCGTAGCGCAGCTCCTCTCGGGTGCGCGTCAGGACCTGCCGGCCTTCCTGGAGGATCCCTACCCGGTCGGCGAGCTGCCGAGCCCAGAAGAGGTCCTGCATGGTGATCAGCACCGCCTTATCCTGGTCCCGTAGGGTCTCGAGGATCTCCACCAACTCGGCAGCTGACTTCGGGTCCAGGCCGAAGAGCGGCTGATCGAGCAGAAGGGCGGGAGCTCCCTTCATCAGAGCCGCCGCGATCCCGACCTTCCGGACCATGCCGGGACTGAATTCCGACATCCGCTGACTTAAGGACGACTCTGGGAGCCCCACCTCCCGCAGGGCCATCTCGCAATCGTGTCGGGTGGGACCGCGCCGGCCGCCGAGGCGGGCGAAGAAGTCCAAGTTCTCGAGTGCGGTGAGGCGGCGGTAGAACGCCGTCGTGTCCGCGAGGTAGGCGACCCGCTCCCTAGCTCGGAGCGGCTCCCGCGCCACGTCGATGCCGTCGACCCGGGCCTTGCCGGCGGTGGGCTCGGTGAATCCCAGGAAGAGGTTGATCGCCGTCGTCTTGCCGGCCCCCTTGGCCCCCAGCAGACAGTAGATCTCACCCGCCTCCACCCTCAAGTTGAGGGCGTCCAGAGCCAGGTGGCCGTTCGGATAACGCTTGCTGAGATCGATGGCCTCGATCATGGCTCACCCTGCGTCATACCTTGAGAAAAAGTAAAGAGAGGCAGCCGCGAGCGCCAGCGTCTCGAAGGCAAGGAGCGCCAGAACCGGCCGTGCGGCTGCGAGGCCCTGGCGCACCGAGCGCTCGCGGAAGGCGAAGCGCTCGATCGCTCCCGGCTTGATCGGCCGCTTCGATACATAACCGCTGAAGAACAGGATACGGGGGCTCTCCGGGTCGCGTGCGTCGAGGGCCCTCACCTGCTCCGCCAAGACCGAGCGGAAGGCCCATGCCTGTCTGAGAAAGCTCTCGTCCCGCCACAGGCCCGAGCCAGTGAGGCGCTCGGCCAGATCCTGGATCAGCGACGTGGGCGAGAGCGAGGCGAGATTCCTGGCCAGACGGGTCTGGCCGAGCTTGCGCTGGACAGCCCGGCGGCGGACCTCCTCCTGGAAGGCGAAGCGCCGGTTCTCCGCCTCGGCCGAGCTTCTCTCCCAGGCAAAGCCGTCGGAGGTCGCCCACTGGGGCGGGCGCCAGCGCCCTTCGCGGCCGGCGTACTCGCGGGCGATCCGCTGATCGATCGCCTCCATCTCCTGGCCGATCTCGCCCTCGGCCGAGATGGGGTGCAGGCGGTGCGCCAGCAGGCCGCTCACCGCCGGCACCACAATCACCGCCGTCACCCAGAGCCACGCCAGGACGCTCAGGCTGGTCGAGGAGTCGCGGGCCAGCGAGCGGACCAGGAGGGCAACGAGCGTGAAGAAGGCCGCCGCCCAGAGGCCCAGCAGCGCCAGCAGTCCGGCTTTGATCAGATCCTGGGAGTGGAGGGGGACTCCTCCCAGACCGGTGGCGATCAGCAGGCTCAGGGCCGCTCCGGCAAGGAATGGCGCCGCGAGGCAGCTCCAGATCGCCAGCAGCTTGCCCGTGAAGATCTTCCAGCGGGGGACCGGGTAGGACAACAGCAGCTTCAGAGTCCCCGCTCGGTGCTCCCCGCAAACCGCGTTGTAGCCCAGGAGAAAGGCCGAGAAGGGGAGGACCACGCGGATCACGAACATCCAGTCGAGCGGCTCCGAACCGGGGAGTCGGTGGTTGCCGCTGTGGATCCGCCAGAGCCTGGGGGCAACCAGGGCGCTGAGCGCCTGACCATACGCGTCGGGCGTCGCCGCCTGTCCGCCGTCCACCACCAGCGCGAGCCGCCAGGGGGACCGGATCGCCGGGTGGAGGATCTCGACCACCTGATCCACCGTGGCGCCCGCGAGTCTTGCGGCGTACTCGTCCGTCACCGCCTCCTGCTCCAGGCTCTCGCCACGGTACCTCGCCGCCGCAGTGACCGCTGCGAGCACCAGCAGGGATACGAGCAGGAACGCCGAGGCGTAGAACCGGAAGGTACCGGTCAAGAGGCGGACCTCGTGCAGGAGGATCGTCGCGACAACCCGGTTGGCAGCCCCGCTGCCGGCCATCCAGGGCGCTTCATCCCCTACCGGGGCACGCTCTGACGGGTCACGAAGGTGCTCGGCCATCGGTTCACCCCGACTCGTAGCGCCGGAACCGCACCCACGCCGCGGCGGCCGCGAGCGCGTTGAGAATCAGGAGCGTTCCGCCCTCGGCCGCGCTGCGGTGGAGCGATGCGAGGAAGTCTGGACCGCGATAGGAGAAGCGGGGCATCTCGTCGAGGCGGAGCCGCCGGGAGGGATCGCGTTCGATCGCCTCCTGGTTTCGCCGCACCTGGGCCTCGATCTCGGGCTCGCTCAGCCGGCTGAACAACAGACGCGCGCGATCCGGGTTCACCTCCTCGGGGTTCAGACCCAGATAGCCGGGCCAGGGGAGGAGCCGCCCTGGTAGGTCGTCTGTGAACCAGCGCCAGGACCGCAACGCCCCCTTCCGATCGAAATAGCCGAGGAGCGCGAGCCGATAGCGGCGGCAGGCTTCCAGGAAGCGGTCGTACTCGTCGATCGATGTCCCGGTAAAGGATTCCGAGAGGCGGTCCAGCAGGAAAGCGGGAGAGAGCCTGGCCAGGGCTTCCCCGAGCCGCTCGCTGGCCCGCAACCCCTCTTCGTAGCGCTGCCGAAGCTCGAAGATCCGCGCCGCGTGGCGCACCCCAGCCGCCACGTCGAGCCGGTAGTACTCCGCCAGGGAGTCGTAGTACGCGGCGGAGCCGTACCGGTAGCGGACTGCCCGATGCTCGCCGGTGGCGAAGGAGATTGCCGTATGGCCGCTGAATGCGGAGCGCAACGGGTCCCGCCGGAACTCCTTCGCGAGGCGCTGGTCGTGCTCAGCCGTCAGCTCTGCGATCCTTCGCTCGGTGCTCCTCTTCGCCCCTTGGATCGTGACGAGGTCGCTGGCCACGGCCCACGCAGCGTTGGGAACGATGATAGAGGTGACGAACCAGACGAGGACCGCGATACCCAAGGCCTTGGACGTGCTGCGGACATGGAGAGAGATGAGGAGGCCTACCAGCAGCATCAGGGAGAGATAGGCGACGTACGCGCCCGTGAGACCCGCGACGCGGAGCCACTGGTCCGGAGTGGGCGCCGCCTTCACCTCCAAACGGAACAACAACAAGCTCACCAGGAGCGCGGTGCCCAGGGGAAGGGTGAGCGTGAGCAGGCCGCCGGCGAACTTGCCGGCGAGTACCATTCGCCTCGAAACGCCGTCGGCGAAGACCGCGCGTAGCGTCCCGTCCTCCCTCTCCGTGATGACGGCGTCGTAGGTGAGGAGCAAGGCCAGAAGCCCGAGGACCATGCTGACGATCGTGGTCAGGTCGACCGTGGGAAGAGAGACCAGGAATTCGTTGCCGCGCTGGCCGCCGACGGCCTCGACGGGGATGGTGAAGGGATGGATCCGCACGTCCGTCCCGAGGCGGATGTCGAACCCCTGGTCGAGGACGCTCAATGGTTCCGGGGGACATACCACGAGCGGCTGCAGATAGGAATAGACCGACACGGTCTGGATCTGCCGCTGGTGGTCCGCGATCCGACCTTGATAGCTGCTCAGCCGGAGGCTGTAGTCCCTGGCCGCGATCAGCGTCGAAGAGGCCGCGAGGACAATCGTCAGCAACGCTCCCACCCAGAAGCGGAAGCTTGCTAGGTGGTTGAGAAGTTCTTTTCTGACGATCGCGGCCAGCATCTTTTTTTCCGCTTCTTTCCGCGCGCCCGCCTGTCGGGGATCGGCTGGTCTTCAGTCTATGACTCCGGGCGTAGTATATCCGCACCGAACTGCAGTCCCCGTGCCATGACTTGAAAGGGGTTTTCCCGCTTCCGCGGCCAAGGTGGGGTAGCCGGTTACTCGGGCGTGGGTAACGGCTTACCCATACGGGACCCACTCCAGATCCTCCATCCCCTCGGAACGCAAGATTTCCGAGTTTCCCGACCTGGTCCGCACTTTGCACTTGGCCCGGCGGCATCGCTCAGGGCCGAGTCAACGAACGAACGAGACCCGAGGAGTACGATGCTTCGCACGAGCAGCTACACGATCTTCGTCAAACTACCGGATAACAGTGAAGACGTCCTGCTGGTCCACGGCTATACCGGCGCGTACGATCGCGTTTCCCGTGGCGTGGCCAATTTCCTGCGCTCGCGCGAAGAGAAGCGTTCGGCGAAGCCTCTGTACGGAGAGTGGAGCCCGGAGCCGGAGGCCGTAGCAACGGATGTGGCTTCGGACGCCACGATCGATCTCCTCAAAGATCAGGGATACCTCACCGAGCTTTCTCTGGAAGAGGAAGAAACCTTCTTCTCTCGGCTCGCAGTGAAGCTCCACGAGCGGGCGCTCCGGCAGGCGCCGAGCTACATCTTCATGCCGACCTACGACTGCAACCTGCGGTGCTCCTATTGTTATCAGGACCACATGCGCACCGATTGCGGCTTCAAGCACCTGTTGCGCTCGATGTGCCAGCCGATCGTCGACCGCATCTTCGCCGCCCTGCCTCGGATCGAGGAGCTGCATGGCCTCGATCCGCAGGTGCCGCGGCGCCGCAATCTCGGTTTCTTCGGCGGCGAGCCGCTGCTCGCCGCCAACCGTCCGATCATTGAATACATCGTCGGCAAGGCTTTCGAGACGGGGGAGGCCGACTTCTGGGCGGTGACTAATGGCACCGAGCTCGGCGCCTACCGTGAGCTACTGGGCCCCGCCGGCATCGCCCGCCTCCAGATCACTCTCGACGGTCCACCGCAGGAGCACGACGAGCGGCGGGTGTACGCCGACGGGTCGGGCTCCTACGAGCGGATCGCCGCCAACATCACCATGGCGCTCGAGCTCGGCGTGGCGGTGAGCGTGCGGCTGAACGTCGACCGCAACAACCTCGCCGACCTGCCGGCGGTGGCCGACGAGATCGTGGCCCGCGGTTGGGACCGCTGCCCCGGTTTCGGCGCCTACACCTCGCCCGTCCGCGCCGGCAACGGCAAGACCGACGCCGGGAGCACCCTGAGCTCCTGGGAACTCGACCGGGCACTGACGAAGATGCGCGAGGAACACCCGAACCTGCGGGTGCTGGCCCGGCCCGACGAGGGCCTGCGGGCCAAGGCGCGGCGGATCTTCGACGACAGCCGAGAGATCCTCCCTAGCCTGCGGCCGAGCTTCTGCAGCGCCCACGATCGGATGTACATCTTCGATCCATTCGGTGAAATCTACACCTGCTGGGAGCGGACGGGAGATCCACAAGTCAGCGTCGGCAAGGTGACTCCCGAAGGCGACATCGAGTTCCGTTTCGATCAGATGCAGGTCTGGCGCAGCCGCACCGTAGCCAGCAACCCGGTTTGTCGCCGCTGCCGCTTCGCCCTCCACTGCGGCGGCGGCTGCGCCATTCTCGCCTTGGGCCAGAACGGAAAGTTCAACTCCAACTATTGTGATGGCTTCGCAGCCCGCTTCCGCGCCAGCGTCGCCGAGGCCTACCTGGCGCACGTCTCCGGGGCCGCCCCGTCGGTAGTGCAGGAGCGGGTCTGCGATCTGTGATCGGCGAGTCACGAGCTGCAACGGAACTGTTCCAACTCAGAGGAGAGCAGCCATGAAAAAATTCCACGCGTCTCACGAGATGACCAAGCTCAACGGCGCCGCCTTCCGCGTTGGCGCCGAGGCGGTCCGCGGCGGCCGGCTGGAACTGCTGTTAGAGGAGACCCTGTCCCAGGTGTTCGGCGGTTCGTTTGACTCGGCCACCTGCACCGAGTTCACCTGCAACGTGTACGCGCCCCCGCCACCGGGTAGCTAGCGATCTTCTCAAGGGTGAGGAGCGAAGATCCAACAAACAAAACGAAATACATGCCAAAGGAGCTTGGCCATGGTCCGGGTCCTCATTCCAACACAGGTAAACGATAGCCATGCCGCAGTCGTGGGCAAGGCGCTGCGCGCAAAGGGACACGAGGCATTCACCTGGTATGGAGCAGATTTTCCAACACACCAGCGATCCTCGATCGCGGTTTGCCCGACCGAAGGCCTGGACTGGAGGATCGAAGGGCCGGGTCTCGATTTCGTCAACGAGTCCTTCGACGTAGTCTGGTATAGAAGGCCGACGCGTCCCGTATTATGTGAAGAGGATGGGCTCCACAGCGGAGACCTTCAAATAGCTAGACGGGAGTGCAACGCCTTCCACAATGCGCTGTGGCATCTGGTTGCTCCTGACGCCTTCTGGGTGAACCCCCCGAACGCTGCGGAGCGCGCGAACGCGAAGCCGGTGCAAGTGCTGGAAGCGCTCAGAACCGGCCTGAGCGTACCACCGACCCTCTTTAGCAATGACCCTGAGCAGATTCGTCGCTTCATCGGCTGCTACGAGGGTGCGGTTATATACAAGCCTTTCACTCCGGGGCAGTGGAAAACCGAGGATGGTGTCGCGTTCCCGTTCACCAGTGAAGTGAATCTGGATGATTTGCCCGACGATGACGTACTGCGGCTCTCTCCGGGGATCTTCCAGCAAAAGATGATCAAGGCGCAAGAACTTCGAGTCACTTGTATGGGCGGTCACGTGGTAGCTGCCGCCTTATGGCCGCGAGGTGGAGAGAAGTCGCGGATTGACTGGCGGGTCGCCTTGTCCAATATCAAAGCCGAAAGGACTATGCTTCCCGAGGACGTCCGCGACCGCTGCCTAGCACTCATGCGAAGGTTGGGAATTGTCTTCGGCTGCTTCGACTTCATTCTCACTCCGGAGAATGACTATGTCTTTCTGGAAGTCAACGAGATGGGACAGTTTCTCTGGCTTGACGCGCTGAATCCCGAGTTCATGCTCCTGGATGCTTTTTGTGAATTCCTTGTGTCACGTAGGCGAGACTTCGTCTGGTCACAATCAACGGCGAGTGTATACTTCAATGATTTCAATCGTGCGGCTCTTGAAGATGTGAGGCAGGACGCTGCCCTTCATGTCACCCACCCTGAATACGCACTGGTGGCAGACTAGGGATCGCGACGTTCCCTTCTGCTCTGAGCCTCTCAAGAGCCGTCAATCGTGGCGGCCTAACCGTAAGGAGAACAGAGATGAAGAAGAACAGGAGAATCCTCGGCCGGGTACTCGCGACAGAGATTTCGGATGACGATCTTCACAAGGTCACCGGACAGATGGAAGAAGGAGAAGATGGAGGGAGCTGTTCCTTGGACGGCGGTGCAGACGCCTACGGAGGCACGATTATCATACATCACACCTGCTACCATACCGACTGCCACATCGAGGGTTATGACTGCACGTAAATGACAGGAAGCGTGCTCTTTCAGGTGCGAGATCGGCTATTCACGCACGCTGGCAGAGCGGTCGGGTTCCGAAGGTCCTCACAAGGGGTGGGACTTCCAAGGGAACAGGGATTCTAGAAGGGCGTGAGGAAGGCCCCACCCCAGGTCGCAGACCCACGAAATTCAGAGGAGGTTCTTTCCCATCCGCCGCGCGATCAGCAACGCCATCTCCAGCGCCTGCTCGTAATTGAGGCGCGGGTCCACCTGCGTACGGTAGGCGCGGCGGAGGTCGTCCTCGGCGAGGCCGCGGGCGCCGCCGATGCACTCGGTCACGTCTTCGCCCGTGAGCTCGAAGTGGACGCCCCCGAGATAGGACCCCAGGGCGTCATGGATGTCGAACGCCTGCTCGAGCTCTGAGAGGATGTAGTCGAAGCGCCTCGTCTTGAGACCGTTCGAGACCGTCTCGGTGTTGCCGTGCATGGGATCGCACACCCAGAGGACCGTGCGGCCGGCCCAGCGCACGGCCTCGATCAGCGGCGGCAGGCTCTCGGCGATCCTCTGGTGGCCGAAGCGGTGGATGAAGGTCAGCCGGCCGGGCTCGCGATGGGGATCGAGCACCTCGGCCAGCCCCAGGAGCCCCTGGGGCGTCATCGCCGGGCCCACCTTGACGGCGATCGGATTGGCGATGCCGCGGAAGTACTCGACGTGCGCGCCGCCGATCTGGGCCGTGCGCATGCCGATCCACGGGAAATGGGTCGAGAGGTTGTACCAGCCGGTGCGGCGGGGCACCTGCCGGGTCTGCGCCTGCTCGTAGAGGAGGTGGAGCCCCTCGTGACTGGTGAAGTAGTCCACCCGGTTGATATCCCCCACCTGGTGGCCCACCAGCGACTCCAGGAAGTCGAGAGATTCGCGGATCGCTAAGACCCGGCGCTGGTACTCGTCGGCGCGGGGCGAGTGTTTCACCCAGGCGAGGTCCCAGTACTCGGGGTGGTGCAGGTCGGCGAAGCCGCCGTCGATCAGGGCGCGGATGAAGTTGATCGTCAGCGCCGCCCGCTCGTAGCCGCGCAGCATCAGCTCGGGGTCCGGCGTCCGGTCGGCGGCCGTATAGGGCATGCGGTTGATGAGATCGCCACGGTAGGAAGGCAGGCTCACGCCGTCGCGCGTCTCCATGTCCTCGCTGCGCGGCTTGGCGTACTGGCCGGCGAAGCGGCCGACGCGGATCACCCGGCGGCGGATGCCGTGGACGAGTACCAGGCTCATCTGGAGCAGGATCTTGAGCTTGTTGGCGATCGCGTCGGAGGTGCAGTCCTCGAAGCTCTCGGCGCAGTCGCCGCCCTGGAGGAGGAAGCGCTCGCCGCGGGCCGCCTCCGCGAGCTGCGACTTCAGACGCTCGATCTCCCAGGAGGTGACCAGCGGCGGCAGCTGCGACAGCTCGCTCAGGACCTTGTCCAGCCGCTCGGCGTCCGGATAGGTCGGCTGCTGCAGCGCCTGCTTCGTCTGCCAGGACATTGGCGACCAGTCGAAATAACGGTGGTTCTCGGAGAGGGCGATCATGGCGGCACCAAGGGCTCTTTCCCGAGGAGTGTAGCAGGATGGCTGATCTGGGACAGGCGAGGCGCTAGAATGGTCCCCAGTTCGGTGCAGGCGAGACGAACTCTGAGGAGACAGCGGAGATGGAGATGCAACTCTGGGTCCTGATTCCCATCGTGGGTATCCTGGCGGGCGTGCTCCGGGAATGGATCAAGGTTCGGGCGAAGCAGCGGGATCTCGGCGCCTCGACAAGGGAGGTCGAGAGGGAGCTGGCCGCCATGAGGAACGAGCGCGAGGCCATCCTCGATCGCCTCCAGAACCTGGAAGCGATCGTGGTGAGCCAGACCTGGGACGCCCTGCACGACAGAGGCCTCTCGCCGGCCGAGCGGGACCTCAAGGTGGCCTCGACCGCCCGCCGCGAGCTCAGGGCCCCGGACAGCGCCTCGGCCAACCAGCAGCGGGCCGAGCAGCTCGCCCGAAGACTGCAGGGATAAAAAAAATCTGTTCCCGCCAACCCTGACGGCTGTCCCATGGGACTGAACGCGATGGACGGGGATCCGGGATCCCCGCCTTTGACGACAGGAGGTCCTATGGCCCGTTCCCGTTTCCCCCAGTTCCTGATCCTGCTCTCCGCCTCGGCCCTTGCCCTCGGGGCCGCGGGCTGCTCCAACGGTCAGAGTCCCACCGAGCCCTCGATCGCCAGCCTCGACGCCCCCGTGGCCGCCAAGTCCGTCTCCTCGGTCAGCGACGAGAGCCGCGGCCGGGGCCGTGGACGGGGAGGCAATGACGCGGCGGCCAACGACCGTCGCGGCCGCGGCCGGGGCGGCGACGACCAGGCCGGCGACGACCGCGGCCGGCGGGGCCGCGGCAACAACGACGACCGCCGTCCCGAGGAGCCGCGCGTCGGCCAGGAGTTCGAGGCGACCGTTGTCGCAGTCAACGGGAATACCCTGACCCTGGCGGGCGGCGTCCGGGTCGTCGTCAACGGTCAAACGCAGTGGAACACCCGGGGCGACCTCTTCTCCCTCAGCCAGGTGGCCGGCGCGGTGGCCGCCGGAGTTCCCACCAGGGTGGAAGGCCGGGGAGTCCGCCAGGCCGACGGCTCCATCCTGGCGCTGACGATCAAGGCCGAGACCGACGAGGACGACGACTAGAACCGCCGCCCGCTCACCCCAGCAGCCCCCGCCGCGCCGCATACCGCACCAGCTCGGCGGTGTTGTGGACGCCCAGCTTCTCCATCAACCGGTAGCGGTGGTTGTCAGCGGTCTTGACGCTGATCCCCAGGGCGCGAGCGATCTCCTTGGTGGTCCGGCCGTCGACCACGAGGTGGAAGACCTCGCGCTCGCGGGGGGAGAGCGTGCCGTAGGGGTCGTCCGCCGCGCGCTCCGGGTGGCGGTATTGCTCGGCGAGCACCCGCGCCGCCTGCGGACCGAAGTAGCCGTGGCCGGCGTGGAGGGCGCGCACGGCGGCCAGCAGCTCGGCTGCGGCGCTGTCCTTGATCAGGTAGCCGGAGGCGCCGGCGCGCACGATGGGGAGGACGTACTCCTCCTCCTCGTGCGCGGTGAGCACGAGGATGCGGGTCTGGGGCAGCGCCTCGTGGATGCGCCGCACCGCCTCGAGGCCGGACAGGCGAGGCATGGAGAGGTCGAGGATCGCCACCTCCGGCCGCATGGCCTGCGCCTTCTCCACGGCCTCGAGCCCGTCCGCGGCCTCGGCCACCACCTCGCACTCGCCGCTCTCGGCCAGCAGGCTCACCAACCCCTGGCGGACGATGGTGTGGTCGTCCGCCACCAGCACGCGCACGCGCCCGGTCATGGCGTCTCCAGGGGCACCGCGGCCGAGATGACCGTCCCCTGGCCCGGCACCGAGGCGATCTCGAATCGCCCGCCGAACAGCTCGAGCCGGTCGCGCATGCCGCGCAGGCCCGAGCCGGTGGCCGCCTCGCCGCCCGCCAGGACGGCCTGGGTGTCGAACCCCCGCCCGCGATCGGACACCCGCAGCTCGAGGAGCCCTCTGGAGCGCGACACGGCCACCTCGGCGTGGCCCACGTCTGCATGGCGGAGCACGTTGGTCAGCGCCTCCTGGACGAGCCGGAAGACCAGGGTCTCGAGGTCCGGGTCGAGGCGCTCCGCGAGCCCGGCGAGAGCGAGTTCGACATGCAGGCCGGTGCGCTGCTCGAGGGTGCGCGCGAGCCAGGAGAGCGCCGCCGTCAGCCCGAGGTCGTCGAGCACCGGCGGGCGGAGCAGGCGCGACAGCTCGCGGCTCTCGTTGAGGGCCAGGCGCGCCATCTCCACCGAGTCGGCGAGGCGGGCCGCCAGCTCGGCGGAGTCGCGCCTGTCGAGCTTCTGCTGCAGGCGCTCGAGCTGGTTGGTGAGGGCCGTCAGGGTTTGGCCGAGCCCGTCGTGCAGCTCGCGCGCGAGCCGGCGCCGCTCGTCCTCCTGCACCTTCCACACCGCCTTGGCGAGGCCGCGGAAACGGCGCTCGCCCTCGATCAGCCGCTGGAAGAGCCGCTCGTTCTCGCGCGTGATGTCGCGCACGCGGCCGATGATCT
>DASWME010000199.1:0-16740 GCA_036399915.1 Thermoanaerobaculia bacterium | reverse complement strand
GGCGAGGGTGCCGAGGATGATCTCGTTGAGCAGGGGGCAGGGCCGGAGCAGGAAGCGGCTCTGGATGGTGCGGCAGGTGACCTCGAAAAGGGCACCCCCTTCCGGAGTATGTCGGATCCTGCGGGCCATGACGAGCGTGGGCCAAGTCAAGGACCGTGCCAACGTAGGCCCAAGGAGCTAAATTACTGAAAAGTAGCCACTTCGAGGAAGAATGCCTCACTGTCGCCAGCGCGGCCTTGTCAAGGCATTTGGCGCCTTGAGGCGGAAAAGTGCGGCTAACACTTGATTCTGCTAGAGTTGGCTCTACTGGGCCCATCGCAAAAGATTTGGCCGACCGCCAAATCTTTTGACACGGCTCCGACCTTTGCGAACGGACGCCCCACGTCCAACCTCTCAGCATGGTAAGATTCGGGTGGCACCTTTTCCGGGGGTTCTTAGAGGGGCTGGGGGCCCGTAAGGGCAGTTGGCCTACTCGGCGACCGACGCAACATGGCGTTCCCGAATGGGCCAGATCGGATCCCATAGCGATTACTTTCAAAACGGAGGCTAACTATGCTGCTCGTGCGAGAAATCATGTATTGCAAGCCGGGTAAAGTTCGGCCCATGGTGGAGAAGTTCGTCGCCATGTCTGCGTTGATGGAGAAAGCAGGCCAGGGAAAGATGCGCGTGATGACAGATTTCGTGGGGGAGCGCTATTGGACCATCGTGTCAGAGTTCGAGGCCGAGAGCTTGGATGCTTTCGAAAAGATGATGTCAGGTCAGGGCGTACCGATGGATGCAGAAACGCTGAAGCAGATGGATGAACTGATGAAGGGCTACCACGATCTGGTCGAATTTGGCCGGCGCGAGATTTACAAGCTCGAGAACTAGCCATGGGCTCCGGGCACGGTGCCCGGCTCATGGAGCCGGCTTTGAATTGGGTCGCGTCGGCGGGTTGAGCCGCGGGTCTAACACGGGTTTGCACGGGACCGGCGGACGAGCATTTGGAGCGGGTGGAGCTCCGCGACGCCGCCGGCCCGTGAAACCATTCCGTTATGCGCCGGGCGGAGGAGAGAATCCTGGGAGTGGTAGAGCCTAGACCATGAAGATCGCGCTCGACATTGCTACCTTGGTTGGTGGACTGGCGGCTATTGTATTCTTCTACGACCGTTTTGCGCCCATTCTCGCGAAGCGCCGAAAGGAAAGTCGTCACCTGCTATTTTCCGAACCATTTGCCTCTCTGCGATCTTCACGCCCAGCTGCTCGGCCTGCGCTCGTTAGAGTTTACCCTCGGTGGGTTGAATTTTCACTGATGGGTTGTGGTGCCTTCCTGACTATAGCGATCGCGGTGATAGGAGCCCGAACCGATTTCGCTGTCACCGGATTTCTTTGCATGCTCCTTGGGTGCATTCCTGCCTTTTTCGAGGGAGCCCTCACACGTCGTGGCTATGATAACCTCGCTGCCTTTCTCCTGTTCTATGGAGCCTTCGCGGCGTTCGGTGGATTTTTGATCGGCATGGTCGGTGCCTTAGCGGAAGAGTACTTTGAGGCCAGCAACATCACGGCTTCTGTCTGGGTTACGGCAGTGGGTCTTCCTTTAGCCGGGAGCTACTCATATTGGTCAGTCCGCGTCTAGGATTTAGCGGCGAGTTAGAAGATCCTGGGCAGGCCCAGTGCGTCACTTTGGAGGCCACATGCGAATCTTTTCCGTTTTTCTTCTTAGCGCTGTTCCTAACCGCCCTCTCCCAGACGACAGCACAGTCCACCGCGGTGGAGCAGCCAGGCGTGCCCCCTACCGCGGAGCGTGCCTATTCCAAGCGGGAGCGGATCGCGTTGTGCAAGAAAAAGCAGAACGCTCCCCTCGCGCCCTCGGAGCCTCAACCGCTGATGGTCGAAGGGAAGGTCACTCGACCGAAGATCCTCCGTAATGTGAGACCGATGCTCGGAGGCGCAGGCCCCTTGATCCCCGGCCGCATTATCCTGCAGGTCGTCATCGATGAGGATGGATGCGTGCGGGATCCGAGGATCTTCCAAGGGACCAACGAGCACCAGAATTCGGGAGCCCTGGATGCCGTCCGGCAATGGGTTTTCCTGCCGGCAACCCTCGAAGGCAAACCGGTCAGCGTCAACTATGTCCTCACGATCACCTTTCATTAGCTCTTCCTACCGACGCCACTTTGAGGTAGTATCCCTCCGGACGCTCAACAGCAAGAGGTGCATGTATATACCGACCTTTCGCGAGGAGCGGCCAACACCGTCGTCAGCCCGTCTGGAAGGCACCGCCGGCCGCTCTACCAGTACCGGGGAAAGACGCGCTCCTGGCAGCTTCCATCGGCGCCGTTGCAGGGGCTAACAGGCTCGCGACACCAACGAACAGCCTCGTTTCACCCTCCGACAGCGCTGTCAGGAGGTGGTACGGCGCTGTTGGGAGGGGTTCGGAGGCTGTCAGGGGGGGTTCGGAGGCTGTTTGGAGGTGATCGGACTCTGTTGGGGGGTGCCCGGACTCTGTTTGGAGGTGATCGGACTCTGTTGGAGGTGCTCCGAGGCTGTTTGGAGGTGCTCGGACTCTGCGTATGGAGAACACCTTAAACGGGGAAAGCCAAGAGAGCTGGAGTGGTTCGACCAGCCGGCGGAGCACCCCCTCCTCTGGCGAGTCCAGAGCCTGGTGCCTACCATGGTAGTATCGCTAAATGGAAGTCGAAGCCATGAACCGTGTATCCCGGCCCTGCAGCGGACGTCTGACGCCGCCGCTGAGGAGCATCCCGTTCGGCGGCTAGGAGAGGCTCACGTGTTGATTGAAATTCGAGAAGAGCGTCCTGGTGACATCGCGGCTATTCGTGACCTGAACAGGCGCGCATTCGGGCAAGACCAGGAAGGCAACATCGTGGATGCATTGAGGTCCAACGGAGCCGCTTTGCTTTCCTTGCTCGCGACACTGGATGGTCGAGTTGTGGGTCACATCGTGTATAGTCCGCTATCTGTAAATGGCGAGGTGACGGGGGCGGCTCTGGGACCCATGGCGGTGCTTCCAGAATACCAACGCCAAGGCATCGGCAGCAAACTGGTCGAGGCGGGAAATCTGAAGCTCAAGGACGCGGGCTGCCCGTTCATCATCGTTGTGGGGCACGCAAACTACTACCCCCGATTCGGGTTCAGGCCCGCCAGCACCCATGGAATCAAGTGCGAATGGGAAGTGTCCGACGATGTGTTCATGTTGTTGGTCCTGGACGAGGCGAAAATGCAAGGGATTTCCGGGCTGGCCGAGTACAGGCATGAATTCTCGAGTGTCACGTAAGGCCGTCGAACCAGGCTTGCAGCGGACGGCTTGGATCTAGCATGCAAATAATCCGAGACCTCGAAAAGACCAGAGACGAGACGCTGAGATACTTCTCGCTCGACCAGCGTGATCTGACGCGCACATACGCGGCGCTGCAGGGCCGCCCAGACGCCCGCGCTTGAAGCTGACGCCACGCTCACTTCTGCCGCAGGGCAACCCAGCCGGCGATCGGGACGGCGAGGATCCAGGTGGCGAGCGCGAGCAGGAGGGGTGTGCTGAGCCGGATCGTGGCGATCAGGCCGCGGACCGCGAAGGCGAGGCCGGCGCCGAAGAACGAGATGACGAGCCCGATCGCGACCGCCAGCGTCACCGCCTGTCCGATCAGCAGCGACCGCCGCGCCGTCGCCTCAGCCTCCCGCCGCTGGCGGACCCGCAGGCGCCACCACATCGTCCCTGCAGACGGCACCGGCGCCTCCAGGATGGCCTGGGCCCGATCGTCGAGGAGTGCGCCGACAACCATACGCAGCTCACCGCAGGAGGGGCAAGACGCGACGTGCGCCTCAAGCTCTGCGCCGACGAAGCCTCGTCTCAGGGCGTCGCGAAGCTCGCCTTCATGCTGACAGGTTTCGGCGCTCATCGCCGCGCCTCCTGCGACCGGTTTGTCGCGCTGTCGGTGAGGATCCCCGCGAGCTTCCTGCGGGCACGGAGGAGCAGCGTGCGGATGCTGACCTCTCGCAGCCCGAGGATCTCGGCGATCTCTCCGTGCGACGCTCCCTGCGCGTACGCGAGCCACAGCATCTCACGCTGCACCGGCTCGAGTTGCTCCATCCCACGGGCGAGATCGGTCCGTATCGCGGCCTGACGCTCCGGGGTCGGAGACTGGCTCCTCGGCACGGCACCGACCGACGATTCTTCCTTCAGAGGTACATCCTCGTGACGCTTGGCACGTCGTGCCGCGTCTCGAACGAGGTTCGTGGCGATCTGGAACAGTGAGTTGCGCCGGTGCGACTCGCTCTCGTGTCGCGCCCCCGCGCGGTAGAAGCGGTAGTACGCCTCCTGTAGAACATCATCCGCCTCCTCTGGGTCGCCGGTGACACGTGAGAGGTAAGACCATAGCGGTCGCGCCGTCCGCTCGTAGAAGGCCCGAAATTCCTCCTCGTCCATCACTGAGAGGCCGCTGTCGAGATCACGGCTCTCGGATGTCGTCGCATCGCGAATCACGAGTGGCAGGCTCACGTTGCCGATCATCTCACGAGCCCGGGATCATCGAACCGATCTGCGGATGCCGTCTCGGATGAGTGCGGGGTCTGCCACAGCCCAAGCCGTCGCGACAGGAAGATCGAGACGGCGGCGGAGGCGACGAAGCCGACGCCGACGCAGAAGGCGATCACTCCCATCGCGAACAGTTCCTGACCGGCCTCCCCCTCAAACCGGCCGCTGACGATCAGCATGCCGAGCGCCGCGGCAGCCACGACCACCCCGACCTGGATCGACCACAGGACCCGGCTCAGCGGCGGATTGGACGTTGCGCGGTCCGTGTGGAGAGGGATCGGAGCGGCTTCGAGGAACTTCGTACCCGCTGGAGTTTTCATGTACTCGAGGATTTCGGCGCTCGTGCCGAACCGGTCGAAGAGCTTGCCGTGGACCTCACGTTGAGTCCGGGAGAGCCAATTCCATCGCTTCTGCTCGATCACGGTGCGGACGAGCCAGGCGAGGGCGAAGGCGATGAGAACGAAAGCAGCGAAGACCATCAGCGGCTCGAGGATGTCCTCGAGCACTCCGCCACGGTCGCGGGGGACCTGGAATTCCCTCAGGTAGAAACGCGGATTATGACGGACTTCGGGGTGCTCCGCGACGAACCGGGCCAGCTCGGGATACTGCGCCAGGAACGCCTGGTTGGACAGCAGGGTCGGATCGAGCGCAAGAATCGTCCCGAGTTCCGGCGGATGCTGGCGGAGAAGCGCGCTGAAGTCCTGGAGAACCTCGTCGCTGGTCCGAGCCGCGTCATGGGCCGCGGGAATCGTGCTCTCGGTGGCCGCCGGCGTCGAGGTCGAACCCTCGGTAACGACTGGGGTCTCCTGAGCGGAGAGCCCGCTACAAATCGGCAGCATCAGGATCAGGATCAGGCGAGTGGCTGGGCTCATGCGGTTCGATCTCCTTTGCTCCGGTGATACGAGCGGGAGATGGAAATGTGGACAGCTGGGGAAGAATCCGCGTGACCGACGTGCCGGAGGAGACGGAGTATGCGGAGTAAGCATGGCCGGTTGGCCGAACTCAGGGTTGACATGCTCCACGCTTGCGGCTACTCTATGCTCCGGCAGGTACAGGACAAGCCTGTCTCAGCAACCAGAGAACGTGAAAAGGGACCTGGCTTTTGGATGGGGTCCCTTTTGTGTTTTCTGGGAGAACAACAGAAAGAGAGTTTAGGAAATGAAGAACACCGGAAGAGTGAAGTGGTTCAACGACAGCAAGGGATTCGGTTTCATCACGCTGGACAACGGGCAGAAGGACTGCTTCGTCCACCACTCGGCGATCCAGGGCGACGGCTTCAAGTCGCTCGCCGAGGGGGATCGCGTGGAGTTCGACGTCGTGCAGGGCAAGAAGGGCCCGGCGGCCGAGAACGTCGTCAAGATCAGCGGCTGAACCGCTCACTCGCCGATCATGGGGGCCGCTCCGGATCCGGAGCGGCCCTTTCGTTTTCAGGCCCTCCTCAAGCCGCGGCCGGGGCTTCGGCCGGCACCGGAGCGGGACCGCCGAGCACGGACGGATCGAAGTCGAACATCCGCTGGATCGGCGGCGGCGCCTCCATCTTGCCCCAGCCGATCATGCGCATCAGCTTCTCGGGCAGGAAATCGAGGTGCCGCGCCGCGGGATCGTTCCAACGGTGGACCGGCGGCAGCGGGAGCTGGCTCAGCATCTGGAAGATGCCGGCCGCCACCTCGCCGGAGGTGATCTCGCCGGCGTCCATCCGGTCGAGCAGCGACTCGCCGAAGTTGTGCAGGTCCTCCAGCGGGTTCATGCCCGGCGGGCAGGTCAGCGGCAGCGGATCCTCGTCGAGGCTCGCGAAGAGCGACTTGTCGCCGGTGTTGAGGTACTTCAGGCAGATGCGGAACAGCCGCAGGTCGCCGAACAGGATGTTGGCGAGCCACACCCGCACCCAGGCGTTCCACATCGGATAGCTGCCGAAAGCCCGATAGGAGTTGAAGACCATGCGGTCGTTGGCCTGGAGCATCGCGGCCTGGAGCCGCCGCGGGTAGTCGAACCGCGCCATCGAGAAGTCGTCCGCCCGCAGCGCCTCGATCAGGCGCGGCGCCAGGGCGTGGATCGTCTCGAACGTGCTGATCAGGCCCTTGGAGTAGAGCGCGTCGATGAAGCCGTGGGCGTGGGCCATCAGGAAGTAGCGGGGGCCCGCGCAGTCCGACGAGGAGTACTGGAGCCGGCCCGTGCCGATCCAGGGGCGTATGGCTGTCGTGCCCTCCAGGTGGGCGGCGATGCTCGGGAAGCGCGCCACGATCTCATTGAACTCCTGCTGTGGCGGAACGCCCCGGTGCGGGTACTTCCGCATGTCGAGTGTCAGGCCGATGCTCGCCAGCGGGTTCTCCGAGCCGTGGACGTTGTCGAAGGGGATGATCCAGAACCAGCCGCCGTCGAAGATGTGATGGAGGGTGCCCTCGTACCACTGCCGCGACAGGCCCGGCCTCTCCTCCGGCGCCAGCGTGTCGTCGTACCGCTTGAGCCCCACCACGTGGGTGAAGATGGTCCGCGACTGGGTGCGCAGCCCCGGGTCTGCCAGGCGCAGGCCGAACTTGGAGGCGACCGGCGACTTGTGGCCCGAGCCGTCCACCAGAAAGCGGGCGTGGAACTCCTCGCCGGCGTCCGTGCGCAGCACGACCTCGTCCTCGCCGATCTCGAAGTCCTTGACGTCGGTCTTGTCGCGGTAGACGGCGCCGTGCCGGACGGCGGCCTTCACCATGTAGAGGTCCACGTCCTGCCGGAAGAGGTGGCTCTCGGAAACGAGCGGGGTTGCCGGCGGCACCAGCAGGTGCGACTTGCCCGGGTCCTGCCGCTTCCCCTCCTCGTGATAGAGGAAGCCGATGGTCTTCTTGCAGCCGCAGGTCTTCGAGACGTGCTGGAGGATGCGCTCCGTGCTGCTCAGGTTCTGGATCTCCGGCACGTCGAACCGCTCGCCGAGCATCCACAGCAGCATCGAGCTCTGGGGCAGCATGGCCTCGCCGATGGCGAAGCGGGGATGGGTGCCCTTCTCGAGCAGCAGCACGCGGAAGCCCTGGCGGCCCAGGATGGCCGCGAGCACCGCGCCGCCGAGGCCCGATCCGAGAATGGCGACATCAAACCTTTCCTGGTTCACGAGATTCTCCCCCCTGGGCGAACGAGCGCCCGAAAATGCGCAGCCGGGCGGCCGCGACGTCATGGCAGATACAGCAGCTTCGGCCTAAGAGTGCGCGAGCCCCCCCAAAGCGGGACAAAGTGGACGAGTTTTTTTGGGGAAGAGGATCCCGATCCGGAGGACGCCGTGAATCAGACCGGCTTCCCCTCCACCCCCGAAACCGCCAAGATACCCGCCATGGCTACCCCACTGCCCCGAGCCGAGCAGTCCACCCCCGCGCACCCCACCCTCGTCCGCGGCCTTTCCACCTGGGACGGCGCCTTGCTCACCATCGGCTCGATCGTGGGCACGGGCATCTTCATCACCACGGCGGACATGGCGAAGGTGCTGCCGCATCCGGGGCTGATCCTGCTGGTGTGGCTGGCGGGCGGGCTGCTGACGCTGGCCGGCGCCCTCACCTACGGCGAGCTCGGTGCCATGTACCCCCGGGCCGGCGGGATGTACCACTTCGTCAGGGAAGCCTACGGGCCGCTCTGGGGGTTCCTCTACGGATGGACGGCGTTCCTGGTCATCATGTCCGGCGGCATCGCGGCCCTGGGCGTGGCATTCGGCGAGTACCTGGGGAGTTTTCTGCCGTTCTTCTCCACCCGCAACGTCCTGCTCTCCGTGCCCCTCGGCGACTGGACCTGGACCCTCTCCGGCGGCCAGGTGGCGGCGGCGCTCGCGATCCTCTTCCTCACCGCGGTCAATCACTTCGGGCTCAAGGAGGGCGCCGGGGTGCAGAACGCCCTCACGGTGCTCAAGATCGGCTCGATCGTGGCCTTCGCGGGCCTGGGGCTGTTCGTGCCCGCCAGGGTCACGCCGGACCTCTATGGACCGCTGGGCGGCCTTCAAGGCAGTCTGCTCGCCGCGTTCGGGGTGGCGATGATCGCCGCGCTGTGGACCTACGACGGCTGGTACGGCCTCACCTGCTCGGCCGGCGAGATGCGCGATCCCGGCCGGAGCCTGCCGCGGGGACTGATCCTCGGCACGACGGTCGTCATGCTCCTCTATCTGCTGCTCAACCTGGTCTACACCCGGGCCCTGACCGTCCCGGACATGGTCGGGACGCCGCGCATCGCCGAGACGGCGGCCGCGGCGCTCTTCGGGCCGGGCGCGGCGCGACTGATCTCGGCCGCTGTCCTGATCTCCACTTTCGGCTGTCTCTCCTCGACCATCCTCTACAGCTCGCGCATCTACCTGCCCATGGCGGAGGACGGCCTGTTCTTCCCTTCGCTCGCCCGCATCCACCCTCGTTACCGAACTCCGGTGCCGAGCCTCTGGGCGCAGTCGGCCTGGTCGCTCGTCCTCACCTTCTCGGGCACCTACTCGCAGCTCTACACCTACGCGGTCTTCGCCGGGGTGGTCTTCCACGCCATGACGGCCGCCGCCGTCTTCGTCTTCCGCGCCCGCCGGCCGGACCACCCCCGCCCATACCGCACGTGGGGCTATCCCCTGGTGCCGGCCCTCTTCATCCTCGCCTGTCTGCTGCTGATCGGGAACACGCTGAAGGAGAGCCCGCGCGAATCCTTCTTCGGTCTCGGCCTCGTGGCCCTGGGGCTGCCGGCGTACGCGCTGTTCCGGCGGTGGAACGTTCCGGCCAAACCTTGAGGCGGATTCCGCGTATCCAGGCAGGTGCCGAGCGGGAGAGGTGCGCGCAGATGGATCGGCTAGAATCCATCGCGCTGCGAGGGAGGTCTCGCGGGCGGCGCACAATAGCCGGCTCGCCGCCGCTGTTGTCTCAGGAACGTGGGTGGCCCATCGCTCAGGGCCGTCCGATCCCCAATCGATTGGAGGTTTTCTGTGAAACGAATCAGTTTAGCGCTCGCGCTGGGCTCGCTCCTGCTGGCGGGCAGCGCCTTCGCGGGTCCGCCTCCGGCCTACAAGGGGCAGACCCCGACCCAGAAGGCCGAGAAGGCCGCGGAAAAGGCCAAGGAAGAACAGGAGGCCAAGGCGCCGAAATCCGGCAAGGCCGGCAAGCCCCGCAAGACGACAAGGGCAAGGCGGAGGAGAAGAAGGGCGGAATGACCGCCTCGACCTTCGCCGGCCTCGAGCTGCGCAACATCGGCCCGGCCGTGGTCGGCGGCCGCGTCGTGGACGTGGTCGTGGATCCCACGGCGCCCAACACCTGGTACGTGGCCGCGGCCTCGGGCGGCGTGTGGAAGACCATCAATGCCGGCACCACCTGGGCCCCCATCTTCGAGGGCCAGGGCTCCTTCTCCATCGGCTGCCTTGCCATCGACCCCAAGAACCCGCTGGTCGTCTGGGTGGGCACGGGCGAGAACAACAGCCAGCGCAGCGTCTCCTACGGCGACGGCGTCTACAAGTCCACCGACGGCGGCAAGTCCTGGGAGAACGTCGGCCTCAAGAAGTCCGAGCACATCGGCAAGATCCTGATCGACCCTCGCGACTCGAACGTCGTCTACGTGGCGGCCCAGGGCCCCCTCTGGGCGCCGGGCGGCGACCGCGGCCTCTATAAGACGACGGACGGTGGCAAGACCTGGAAGCCGGTCCTCACCATCAGCGAGAACACCGGCGTCACCGACGTGGTGTTCGATCCGCGCAATCCGGACGTCCTCTACGCCGCGGCCTACCAGCGGCGACGGCACGTCTGGACCCTGGTGGACGGCGGCCCCGAGGCGGGCATCCACAAGTCGCTCGACGGCGGCGCCACCTGGAAGAAGCTCACAGCCGGCCTGCCCAAGGAGGACATGGGCCGCATCGGCCTCGCCATCGCCCCCTCGAAGCCGGACACGGTCTATGCCATCGTCGAGTCGGTCGGCAAGGCCGGCGGCTTCTTCCGCTCCACCAACGCCGGTGGGAGTTGGGAGAAGCAGAGCGACTACGTCTCGAACAGTCCGCAGTACTACCAGGAGATCTTCGTCGATCCCGAGGATCCGGACCGCGTCTACTCGATGGACGTGTTCGTTCAGGTGACGGAGAACGGCGGCAAGGACTTCCGCTCTCTGGGCGAGAAGGACAAGCACGTGGACAACCACGCCCTGTGGATCGATCCCGCCAACCGCGGCCACCTGCTGGTGGGCTGCGACGGCGGCCTCTACGAGACCTGGGACCGCGGCGCCAACTGGGACTTCAAGAGCAACATGCCGATCGCCCAGTTCTACCGGGTCAGCCTCGACAACGCCAAGCCCTTCTACAACGTCTTCGGCGGCACCCAGGACAACTACAGCCTGGGCGGCCCCTCGCGCACCACCAACGATCACGGCATCCGCAACTCCGACTGGTTCGTCACCCAGGGCGGCGATGGCTTCCAGACCCAGGTGGATCCCGAGGACCCGAACATCATCTACGCCGAGTCGCAGTACGGCGGCCTGGGGCGCTACGACCGCAAGAGCGGCGAGCAGATCTACATCCAGCCGCAGCCGGGCCGCGGCGAGCCCGCCCTGCGCTGGAACTGGGACTCGCCGCTGATCATCAGCCCGCACTCGCACACCCGGCTCTACTTCGCGGCCAACAAACTGTTCCGCAGCGACGACCGCGGCAACTCCTGGCGCGTCGTCAGCCCCGACCTCACCCGCCAGATCGACCGCCGCAAGCTCAAGGTCATGGGCAAGATCTGGAGCGCCGATACAGTGGCTTACAACAACTCGACCTCCTTCTACGGCAACATCGTGGCCCTCGACGAGTCGCCGGCCAAGGAGGGGCTGCTCTACGCCGGCACCGACGACGGTCTCGTCCAGGTCAGCGAGGACGGTGGCGGCAACTGGCGCAAGGTCGACAAGTTCCCCGGCGTCCCGGAGAACACCTACGTCTCTGACATCCAGTCCTCGCCCACTGATCCGGACACCGTCTTCGCGGCTTTCAACAACCACAAGGTGGGCGACTTCAAGCCCTACCTGCTGAAGAGCGCCGACCGGGGGAAGACCTGGACCTCGATCGCCGGCGACCTGCCCGAGCGCGGCTCGGTGTGGACCGTCATCCAGGACCACGTCAACCCCAACCTGCTCTTCACCGGCACGGAGTTCGGCCTCTATTTCACCATCGACGGCGGCAGGAAGTGGATCCAGCTCTCCAGCCTGCCGGTGATCGCCGTCCGCGACCTCGCTATCCAGAAACGCGAGAACGACCTGGCGGTGGCGACCTTCGGCCGCGGCTTCTACATCCTCGACGACTACACGCCGCTACGCATGCTGAAGCCCGAGATGCTGGAGCAGGAGGCGGGGCTCTACCCCGTCAAGCCGGCCCCGATGTACATCGAGGCCTCGCCCATGGGCGGCCGCGACCGCGGCTACCAGGGCTCCTCCTTCTACCTGGCTCCCAACCCGCCGTTCGGCGCGGTCTTCACCTACTACCTCAAAGACGACCTCAAGACCCGCCGGAAGCAGCGCCAGGAGCAGGAGAAGAAGCTCGAGAAGGAGGGTGGCTCCCTGGTCTACCCGAGCTGGGAGACGCTGCGCGCCGAGGAGCGGGAGAAGGAGCCGACGATCCTCCTCACCGTCACCGACGAGGAGGGCAACGTCGTCCGCCGCCTGAACGCTCCGGCCAAGGCCGGCTTCCACCGCGTGGCCTGGGACCTGCGCTTCCCGCCCTCGACGCCGACGCAGCTCCAGAGCGCCAGCGACAATCCGTTCTCCTCCCCGCCGCAGGGCCCGCTGACGGCCCCCGGCAAGTACAAGGTCTCCATGGCCAAGCAGGTGGACGGGGTCGTGACCCCGCTCGGCGAGGCGCAGACCCTCGCGGCCGTGCCCCTCGGCCTGGCGACCCTGGCGGCGCAGGACCAGGCCACGCAGCTCGACTTCCAGCGCAAGACCGCCCGCCTGCAGCGGTCCGTGATGGGCGCGATCCAGGCCGTGGACGAGGCCCAGGACCGGCTCAAGTACGTCCAGAAGGCCATCCTCGACACGCCGAAGGCCGACCTCAAGCTGGCCGAGCAGGCGAGGTCCCTGGAGCTGCGCCTGCAGGACATCGAGGAGAAGCTCACCGGCGATCCGGTGCTGGCCTCGCGCAACGAGCCCACGCCGCCGGCCATCATCGACCGGGTGCAGGGCATCGTCTTCGGCCACTGGGCGTCCTCCTCCGAGGCGACCCGGACCTTCCAGGACGACTACGCCATCGCCGCGGCCGAGTTCACCCCGGTGCTGGCGGACCTGCGCCAGGCCATCGGCGTCGACCTCAAGGGCCTGGAAGACCAGCTCGAATCCCTCGGCGCTCCCTGGACGCCGGGCCGCATCCCGAGCTGGACGCCGGAGTAGGCCGGACCCTCACCCTCTGACTCCCTCTCCCGCTCGGCGGGAGAGGGAGAACCGGTTGGAGCAGAGAGGAGCTCGAGAACAGAGATTCCTCCCCCGGGCACCGGGGGAGGAACGGCGGCCGTGATATCGTCCCCCTCCCGGAGCCCTCCTCATGCAACTCCCGCTGGCTCTCCTCCTCAGCTTCGTCCCGGCGTTCCTCTGCGCCGCCTTCGTCTACTGGATCGACCGCTACGAGAAGGAGCCCAAGCTGCTGCTGGGGCTGGTCTTCTTCTGGGGCGCGGCGGTGGCGGCCGCCGGCGCGCTCGTGTCGCAGATCTTCCTCGAAGGCGCGGTCTACATGGTGACGGACTCCGAGGAGGCGGCGGAGCTGGCGGGGGCCACGCTGTTCGCGCCCCTCACCGAGGAGAGCCTCAAGGGCATCGCCGTGCTCCTGGTCTTTCTCGTCTTCCGGCGCGAGTTCGACTCGGTGCTCGACGGCATGGTCTACGCCGGCGTCGTGGCCTTAGGGTTCGCGGCCACCGAGAACACCCTCTACCTCCTCGACCGGGCGGCGAAGAGCGGCGTCGAGGGAATGCTCGGCCTGTGGGTCGTCCGGGGAGTGCTCGGCGCCTGGGACCACCCCTTCTACACCGCCTGGATGGGCCTCGGCCTGGCGGCGGCGCGGATCTCGCGCTCGGCCCTGGTGCGCTGGCTCGCGCCGCCCGCCGGCTGGGGGATCGCCGTGTCCGCCCACGCCGTCCACAACGGCCTCGCGACCGCCTCCTCCCAGGCCGCCGACTTCGCAGTGGCCATGTTCCTCCTCGACTGGACGGGCTGGCTCCTGATGGCCGTCGTCCTCGCGGTCGCCCTCTGGCGCGAGCGCCGGATGCTCCAGGTCGAGCTCGCCGACGAGGTGGCGCGCGGCGTGCTCGACGAGCGGCAGTACCGGACGGCCTTCTCCCTCGCCTCCCCCGCCGGCGCCCGCCTGCGGGCCCTCTTCTCCGGCCGCTTCCTCGCCACGCGGCGCTTCTACCGCCTCTGCGGCGAGCTGGCCCACAAGAAGCACCAGCTCGCCCGCTTCGGCGACGAGGGCGGCACCGGACCCCTCATCGAAGAGCTGCGCCAGGAGATGCGCCGGCTGGCGCCGCAGGCGGTGGCGTGAGCGCGGGCCGGATCAGGCCGGCCTTCGCCGCGCCGTGAAGCCCATCTGGATCGCAATCCCCACCACCAGGAGCACCACGACCAGCAGCCTCGCCACTCCCGGGCCGGGGCGGAGTGCATCGACGACCAACTGCGCTCCCGCGAGGGAGGAGAGGACCACGAGCGCGACGTCGAAGGCCCAGAGGGCCAGGACGGCGGCGATGACGCCGGCGACGAGGATGAGCAGCAGGTCCATCCCCCGGGCGCTCGCGAGATGCAGCTCCAGCACCCCGGCCATGAACCAGCCGCCCACGAGGAAGCCCGCCAGCGCGATCGCCACCCGCTGTAGGAAGATCGCCAGCACGATCCCCACCAGACCAGCCAGGATCGCGATCGCCCACCGCAGGTTCGGGCCGGCCCCGGAGTACGGCTCGAACCACCGGTAGACGGTGAAGAAGCCGACGAGCCCCACGAACAGCCAGAACAGCCGCCGTCCCGCGATCAGCAGCGCCGCGCCGGCGATCAAGGCGAGAACGGGTGTTTCTGGGCCGATCATCGTGCCACCCTCCCTGGAAAGGGATACGCGGGAAGGGCGGCTGGGGTTTCTCCGCCGCTCCGGTGCGGTCCGGGGATAGTTTCACTCGATCATGAACAGGTCTGTAGGGCGGGAACTGCGGAAGGACGCGGTGCAATTCTCCGCCCAGAGATGATATGGTCTTTAAGATGTTAGGCTAAATGGTGAACACCTCGTTGCAGCGGTGGGTACGCATTGCGCGTCCATCTCTAAGGAGGATCGTCCATGCCTCGCTCCTGGATGAGGTCGAGTTTGGTTGCGCTCGTCAGCGTCGCGGCTCCTCTTGTCCCAGCGCTCCTCGCCGCTGAACCTCCGGCCTCGCCGTCCGGTGGTGAAGCCTTCGAGATCCATGGTGAGTGCGCGGCGCTGTCGCCGGTCCCTACAGCGCACGGAGGAGTCCCCGCCCAGGGGCCGAAGCCGCCGTCGCGCTTGAAGTTGCCCACTCCTGCGGGGTATATCGATGACGGCCTTCCTTACAACGGCCATTCCGAAACCCAATTCTCCGACCTGCCACAGTCACCGGCCCCCAAGGGTGAATGGTCGGCGGCGATTGCGAAGCACGGCGGCCCGCCACCCGATGCGCAGATCGCAGTGGGAAAACATCACGTCGTCGTAGGTGATCGTCAGCGGCTGGCGATCTTCACGAAGAACGGCAACCCTGTACAAGAGTTCAGCATGTGGAGCGGTGACACCGGTGACTTCTTCGAGCCGTTGGGACTCGATGGCAACCTCATTTGCGTACCCCGCGCCTGGAACGATGTTCGGACGATCTATGACGAGTATCGGGACCGCTTCTGGGTCGTGGCGAGCAGCGGCTGCTCAGTTCCTGCCGCCGGACAACCCATCCGGGGAATATGGGGGTTGCCGTCTCGAAGAGTGGTGATCCGACCCAGGGGTGGCATTACTTCTGGTGGGATGTGGCGGCGCACTGGAACGAGCCCGGCACAGTGTACAAGCAGGGAGACAAGAGCGACTATCCGGTGATCGGCGTCGACCCGAGAGGATTTCACCTCCAAAACCCCGTTCTAGACCCTTCGAACAATCTCCGTTACACGCGCATCAACATCGTGCCGGCGGACGTTATGGCGAATGCGGTGCCATGTCCTCCCGCCGACGACTCGCGCCCGTCTTTGTACCCTCGCATCTTCGGCTGGACGTTCTACGATCTCCAGGGTCCGGACGGAAAGGCCGTCAAGGCTCAATTGACGCCGCTTGTCCATCACGGCGTGACCAAACGGGCGTACTACGCCAGTTTTCATGGAAGAGACGCGCTCCTGGTCTGGGTAGTGACAGGAGCGGGAAAACCCCACCCCCAGCTCAAGAGATGGTCGCTCGCGATCAGAAGGCTGAACGACACGGTCAATGCCAAGCAGCTCGGAAGCGCCGCTCTGGTCACCCTGGGCAACGTGGCCAACATAATCCTTCAAGGCGTGTATCGCGCTCCCCATCTCTTGCTGGGCGCACTGGACGGCCAGACCTTCGGGACGGCGACGCCACTCGCAGCGGTGCGCCTGATCCGCGTTCCGGTATCCAGTAACAGCGGGAACCCACTCGCGGCGGACCTCGATATCAGCTTCGGTCTGCGGACCGCGAGCGATGCTGCTAACGCCAGGAGCCACTACTACTTTCCGGCTGTGGAGGTAAACTCTAAGGGTGATGCAGCCATCGTCTTCGGGCGATCCGGTGATGCGCTCGCGCCAGAGATCCGCTACAGCGCCTGGTACCACCGGGAGGGTCATCCGCGGCCCAGCATGCTCGTCAAGGCGACCGGCCATGCCTACACCAACGGACTGCAGCCCGATATAGTCGGCGCGGCGCTCGATCCGTCCGACGACGCGATCTGGTTCGCGTTCCCCTACCCGAATGCGAAAGGCGGGTACGATATCTCGGTCAGCCGCGTGTTCGGCAGAGCGCGACCGGACTGAGGAGTTCGGCCTTCCCCGGTGCCGTCCTGCGGGTCGAGGAGCTCGAGGACGGGATCGTGCTGAAGCCCGTGGCCGACCGGGTGGCGCTGGTCGAGGAGGACGGAGTCCTGGTCTTCGCGGGGGAGATCGCCGTGGCCGACCTCGACCTATTGGGAGGGGCAGTTTTCGGCGGCAAAGGAGAGCCTGAGCCTGGAAGGTCAGGCTCCGTTCGATGCAGACCGCGGACTCCAACCCAATGGGTCCGACATTTTTTCTACTGGGTCACGGTC
>DASWME010000198.1:0-2796 GCA_036399915.1 Thermoanaerobaculia bacterium | reverse complement strand
TTTCACTCTTGAAGGCAGCTTTGGGTGCAAAGTAGGTCGAAGGGTGGATTTGCTGGAAGGGCCGGCTCTCGCCCCAAAGTGGTCTCCGCTGCTTGGTCCGGGATGTATCAACGGACTAAACCGCTCTCGCGGTAGAGGCGGCCAGGGTTCTGCCGTGCTGTAGGGACCGCTGTCCGCTCCGTCGAAGATCGTGAGGTTCGCCTCACCTTCGATGGGAGCCTTCCATGAGCCCTGAAGCCATCTCTCCGCTGCGCCGGCGCATGATCGAGGACATGACCATTCGCCAGTTCGGCGAGAAGACCAGGCGGGACTACATCCGCCAAGTCCGCGCGTTCACGGCCTTTCTCGGCCGCTCGCCCGATGGGGCCGAGCCGGAGGACCTCCGGCGCTACCAGCTCCACCTCGCCTCGCTCGGCGCGAGCTACGCCCGCATGAACCTGGCCAGCACGGCGCTCCGGTTCTTCTTCCACGTCACCCTTGGCCGATCAGGGTTCGGCGACCGCATGGCCCGGATCGCCGCGCCCGAGCGGCTGCCCGTCGTGCTGAGCCCCGAGGAGGTGGCGCTCCTGCTCGCACACGCGCCGAACCTGAAGTACCGCGCTGCGCTCAGCATCGCCTATGGCTGCGGCCTGCGCGTCTCCGAGATCGCCAACCTCAAGGTGACCGACATCGACAGCGCCCGCATGCTGATCCGCGTCGAGCAGGGCAAGGGGCGCAAGGACCGCTTCGCGATGCTCTCGCCCGACCTCCTCGACCTTCTGCGGCAGTGGTGGCTCGTAAAGCGGCCGCGCGGCTGGCTCTTCCCCGGCCAGCAACCCGCCCAGCCGATCACCACGCGTCAGCTCAACCGGGCCTGTCACGCCGCCGCGCAAGCCGCCAAGCTCGACAAGCGCGTCTCGATGCACACGCTCCGGCACAGCTTCGCGACGCATCTCCTGGAGCGCAAGACCGATATCCGGGTGATCCAGGTGCTGCTCGGGCACAGGAAGCTCGACACCACTGCCGTCTATACCCGGGTGGCGCTCAAGGCGATCCGCGAGGTCACAAGCCCGCTCGCGCTGCTGGCGTCCCCGCCACCGCCGTAATGCGCCGCGCCTGTTCTCATGGCGCGGCCTCACCTGGAGGTCGCGGACGTCCTGAACGCGCATGGTGACGCCTACATCGCGCATCATCGCGGGCACCTGAGCCGCGGCCAGCTCAAGGTCATGGGAGCGATCCGGGCCTGCCGGACGGCGGCGCTCGGCGGCCATGTCGCGCGCTGCGAGGGCTGCGACCACGTCGAGATCGCCTACAACTCCTGCCGCAACCGGCACTGCCCGAAGTGCCAGGGCCAGACCGCGCGAGCCTGGCTCGCGGAGCGGCAGGCCGATCTGCTGCCCGTGCCCTACTACCACGTCGTGTTCACCCTGCCGGCGCCGGTCGCGGCCTTGGCCTTCCAGAACAAGGCCGTGATCTACGACCTGCTGTTCCGCACCGCCGCCGACGCGCTCCTCACGATCGCGGCCGACCCGAAGCACCTCGGCGCCCGGATCGGGCTCACTGCCGTGCTGCACACCTGGGGATCGGCGCTGACCCACCATCCGCACGTCCACATCGTGGTGCCAGGTGGTGGGCTCGCTCCGGACGGGTCGCGCTGGATCCCTTGCCGCCCCGGCTTCTTTCTGCCCGTGCGCGTCCTCGCCCGCCTGTTCCGCCGGCTGTTCCTGGACCGGCTCGCCGCTGCGCATGGCGCCGGGCGGCTCGCCTTCCACGGCGACCTCGCGCCGCTCGCCGACCCGGCCGCCTTCGCGGCCCATCTCGCTCCCCTGCGCGGCTCGGAGTGGGTCGTCTACGCCAAGCGACCCTTCGCCGGACCCGAGGCCGTGCTCGCCTACCTGTCCCGCTACACCCATCGGGTCGCGATCGCGAACAGCCGGCTCCTCGCCTTCGACGACCGCGGCGTGACGTTCCGCTGGAAGGACTACCGCGCCCGGGACGGCGCGACGGGACGCGCGTGGATCAAGAGCATGACACTCTCGGCGGACGAGTTCATCCGCCGCTTTCTGCTGCACGTCCTGCCCGACGGCTTCCACCGCATCCGCCACTACGGCCTGTTCGCCAGCGGCCCACGGGCCGCCAACATCGCCCGGATCAGAAGCCTGCTCGCCCCGGCTCCGCCTTTGGATCAGGTCGCCCCCCAACCCGCCCACGACGAGCCACCAGCGCCTGCCTGCCCCTGCTGCGGCGGTCGCCTCTTCATCATCGAGCGCTTCCGCCCTGGTACGCACCCGCGGACGCGTCCGACCGCCGCGATCCGGATTGACACGTCATGATCCTCGCCCAGAGCACGACCGCGCCAGCCCAATCGGACGAGCGGCAATCTCCCACCCAGGATCGCCCAGGCCGCGCGCGCGCCGTCGTCCCCGATCGGGTCCCTTCACCCTTGCCGCACAGACTTAGCGGTTGTGCTCTCACCCCCGAGGTCCGCTCCCAACAGCATCTCGGCGCACCAGCGGTGCACCTGCGATCCGCCTCAGACCCCGACCAGCCGGACGAGTCGCCCGCCAAATCCCCATAGGCCTCGGCAGCGTCACTGGTGCCCCCCTCGTCCCGCGGTTTCCTCCCCTGGAGGCTTTCGAACGCCGGCCCCACCGCCGCATCAGAACCGTCGCGCACGGGCCGGCATCCGAAACCCTTCACAAACTCTGTCGTAGCGCGGATCCAGCTAAAGGTCCGCTTCTCGCTCCAAAGCGGTCTCGGTGAGCCCGAGAGCAGATCGGGTCGGGGGGGGACTCCCCACCCTTTAGCAAGTGGGTT
>DASWME010000197.1:0-3705 GCA_036399915.1 Thermoanaerobaculia bacterium | reverse complement strand
TGGCGGGCGGCGATCCCCTCGATCGCGGCGCGCAGCGCCTCCGGGTTGAGGGGACCGGAGAGGCGCACGGCGGCGGGCAGGTTGTAAACTGGGCTGCCGGGGTCCAGGCGGTCGAGGAACCAGAGGCGCTCTTGGCCGAAGGAAAGCGGTAGGCCGCCCTCCCTGGGGGTGGGGAGGAGGGGCGGCGGAGCCGGCGCGTGATTGCGGGACCGCCGGGCGTCCTCCACCCGTTCGGCGAGACCGGCGAGGGTCCGCGCCTCGAACACGGTGCGCAGCGGCAGGTCCACTCCGAGAGACGCCCGCAGCCGGGAGACCACCCGGGCGGCGAGGAGCGAATGGCCGCCCAGGGCGAAGAAGTCGTCGTGGAAGCCCGGCCTCTCGACGCCCAGCAGGTCCTCCCAGGTCCCGGCCAGCAGCTCCTCCAGAGGTGAGCGGGACGATCGCTTCATAGCGGGCGGGGATCGGCGGTCCGGCGTTCTGGCCAGGACCTCACGGCGCTCGGGTCCGGCGAGCCGCGGCAGCGCGGACAGCCGCAGATCGGGATCGGCCGCCACTTCGGCAAAGAGCGCGAGCAGATCGGCCAAAAGGCGGTCGGCCGTGACCCGGTCCCAAAGGGCGGCCGCGTGCTCCATCTCCAGCTCGATCCCCTCCGGCCGCTCCAGCGCATAGAGGGTCAAGTCGAGCTTCGCCGTTCCCGTCGGGACCGGCCGGGGCTCCAACTCCAGGCCGCCCACGCGGAGCGAAGCAGGCGGGCGGTGGAGCACGAACATGGCCTGGAACAGCGGGTTCGAGCCCAAGCTCCGCTCCGGACGCAGACGCTCCACCAGCAGCTCAAAAGGAAGGTCGGACCGCTCGTGGGCCGCGACGCTCCCCTCCCGGACCCGCCCGAGCAGCTCGCGGAATGTCGGGTCTCCCGAGAGGTCGGCGCGCAGGACCAGAGTGTTGAGCAGCGGACCGACCACACCCTCCAGCTCCCGGCGGTCGCGGATGGAGAACGGCGAGCCCACGGCGAGGTCCGGAGCGCCGGAGAGCCGCGCGAGGAGCGCCTGGAAGCCGGCGAGCAGGACCATGAAGAGCGTCGCGCCGGCGCTCCTGGCGAGAGCGGAGAGGTGCGCCGCCGTTTCCGCCAGCAGAGGAGCGGAGACGACGCCGCCCCGATCGTCCGGTTCCACCGGACGCGGGCGGTCCGCGGGCAGGTCGACTTCGGGCAGGCCGGCCAGCCGCTCCTCCCACCAGGCCAGCCGTGCCTCCAGCGCCTCGCCGTGCATCCGCTCCCGCTGCCAGACCGCGACATCGGCGATCTGGAGCGAGGGAGGAGCGAGGGAGGAGGGCAGGCCTCGGGAGAGGGCCTCGTAGGACGCTCCCAGCTCGCGCGCCAGAATGGCGAGGGACTCCTCGTCCGCGGCCACATGATGGAGAGTGAGGAGCAGGCGGTTCTCGCGACTATCCAGGTGCAGCAGCGAGGACCGGACCGGCGGTGCTGCAGCAAGGTCGAACGGTCGGCGGGCCTCCTCGAGGGCGAGGCGCTCCGCTTCGGCCTCGCGGAGCGCCGAGGGGAGCGCCGCCAGGCAGACCACCGGCAGGTCATGCTCTCCCCCTCTCCCACTGGGAGAGGGGGCCGGAAGGCCAGGGCTCTGGACCGGCCCCTCCTTCGTCTCAAAGAAGCGCATCCGCAACGCCTCGTGGCGCCGCGCCAGGTCCCGGAGCGCCCCGGCGAGCGCCGCGGCGTTCAAGGAACCGAATAGTCGGATATCGCCGGCCACATTGTAGGCGGCCGAAGCCGGGTTCAGACGGTGGAGGAGCCAGAGACGCTCCTGGGCGAAGGAGAGGGGGAAGGACGAGCCGTCCCGGCGCCTCGGCTCGGGAGGCGGGATGCTCCAGGCTGGGGCCTCCGCGGCCAGGCGGGCGAGGCCGGCCACGGTGGACGCCCGGAAGAATGCCGGCAGCGGCAAGTCGACGCCGAGGCGTTCCCGGACCAGCGCCTGTGCCCGTACGGCGAGGAGAGAGTGGCCGCCGAGATCGAAGAATTTGTCGTGGACGCCGACCTCGCCGGTCCCCAGGACTTCCTCCCAGATGACAGCCAGCGCCGCCTCCAGAGGCGTGCGCGGCGGCACGCGCCCGGCACGGCCGGAAGGCTCTGGCGCCAAGTCCGCAAGCGCCTTCCGGTCCACCTTGCCGTTGGGGGTCAGCGGCAGGGCGTCCAGGAGGACGAACGCCGAAGGGATCATGTGGTCCGGCAGTCGCTGGGCGAGCCAGGCGCGAAGCTCAGCGGCGGAGGGCCCCCCCGCCACGTACGCTGCCAGCCGGCGCTCCCGGCCCTCTCCCAACGCCAGCACCACCGCCTGCCCGACCTCCGGATGGGAAACGAGCGCCGCCTCGATCTCCCCGGGCTCGATCCGGAACCCGCGGATCTTCACCTGGTCATCGAGGCGGCCGAGGAAGATCAGCCTCCCGTCCGGTCGCCAGCGCGCCCGGTCTCCCGTCCGGTAGAGGCGGGCTCCCGGCCCGTCCTCGGCGAAGGGGCTGGGGATGAACCGCTCGGCGGTCAGGTCCGGGCGGCCGAGATAGCCCCGCGCCAGGCCGTCCCCGGCGAGGAACAGCTCCCCGGCCACACCCGCGGGCGCCGGCCGCAGGCCGTCGTCCAGAACCCAGGCGCGGGTCCCCGCGACAGGACGTCCGATGGGCGGCTCGCCCTCACCGTCCCGCTCCTGGTCGGCGATCGTCGAATAGGTCGTGTCCTCGGAAGGGCCGTAGAGGTTGACCACGCGAGGGACGCCCGCATCGAAGAGCGAGCGCACCAGCTCCCGCCGTAGAGGCTCTCCTGCGAGGTTCACCGTCTCGAGCGACGCGGGCAGGCCTCCGGCCCGCAACAGCTCGGCGAACGCGGAGGGGACCGTGTTGACGAGTCGAACTCCGGCGGAGGCCGGGATCTCCGGCAGATCCAGGACGCTCTCGGCCAGGATCACGCGTCCACCTCTGCAGAGCGGGACCAGGATCTCGAATACAGAGAGGTCGAACCCGATTGAGGTCGCGGCGAGCACGCCGTCCAGCTCGCGCTCGGAGAAGGCCTCCCACGCCCAGAGCGC
Source organism: Thermoanaerobaculia bacterium (assembly GCA_036399915.1). Lineage (GTDB taxonomy): Bacteria > Acidobacteriota > Thermoanaerobaculia > Multivoradales > UBA5704 > DATARR01. The sequence continues at coordinate 619 of DASWME010000197.1, read as the reverse complement.
CAAAGCCGCCGCGCTCCGGTGAGGGATGGCCACGGCCTTGGGCCGGCCGGTCGAACCTGACGTGTAGATGAGATAGGCGAGATTCTCCGGCGACGGCCGTCGCGGCGGGGGTGCGGGGCCCTCTTGCGGGGCCGCGTCCAGCCGGACCCGGGGGAGGTCCGTTGCGGGCAGCCGCTCTTCGGCCGCGCCGTCCGTGAGCAGCAGCGTCGCGCCCGAGTCCTCCAACAGGAAAGCCAGCCGCTCCGCCGGATACGCCGGATCGAGAGGCACGTAGGCCCCTCCCGCCTCCAGGACCGCCAGCATCCCCGCGATCATCGCGGGAGTACGGCCGGCGCAGAGCCCCACCCGCACCTCCGGACCCGCCCCCAGGTGGCGCAGATGAACCGCCAGGCAGGAAGCCCGGTCCCACAGCTCCTGGTATGTCAACCGCTCCTCGCCATAGACCAGGGCGGTGGCGCCGGGCGTGCGCGCGGCTTGTTCCGCGATAAGCTCGGGCAGGCACGGACCGGGCGCGAGGCCGGGCGGCCCGGCGCTCCAGGCGGCGAGTTGGAGGCGCTCGGCCGCGGAGAGGAGTTCGATCTCCGCCGCCCGCCGTCCGGGCTCGGCGAGTGCCATCCTC
>DASWME010000196.1:0-33284 GCA_036399915.1 Thermoanaerobaculia bacterium | reverse complement strand
GGGATGCTGCCGCCGCGAAAGCCAAGATCGAACGCGGGATCGACCCGCAGGACGAGCGGCAGGACTACCGGCAAGCCCCTACCTTCGCGGATCTCGCCACCGAGTACCTGGAGCGGCACGCGAAGGTGAAGAAACGGACATGGCAGCAGGATGAGGAGCGCCTGAATCGAGACGTGTTGCCGCTCTGGCGCCACCGGAAGGCGCAGGACATCAAGCGCCACGACGTGAACAAGCTTCTAGACCGGATCGTGGATCGCGGGGCGCTCACTCAGGCGCGGCTTACCCTCGCCCTAGTGAGGAAGATGTTCAACTTCGGAATCAGCCGGGGCGTGGTCGAGCACAACCCGGCTCACTTGGTGAGCCCGCCTGCCAAACCGCGCCAGCGGTCCCGCTTTCTGGCTTCAGAGGAGCTACGGCAGTTGTGGGCCGCTCTGGAGCGGGACGGCTCCGCTATGGCCCTCAGCTTCCAGCTCCGCCTTCTGACAGGGCAGCGCGGCGGAGAGATCATGCGGATGAGGTGGGAGGATGTTGACGGCGACTGGTGGACGATCCCCGGCGTCTTCACCAAGAACGAGCGCCCGCATGAGGTCTTCCTGGCCCCGCAAGCCCATGTGGTACTGCGGCGTCTCCGCGAGCTACAGGGAGCCAAGCTCTCCCCCTGGGTCTTCCCGAGCCCGAAAACGCCGGGCGAGCCCATGCGGAACTTCCAGCATGCATTCGACCGCTACCGGGATGCAGCCCTCCAGCGGCTCGCGCAGGATGCCGGCAAGGAACCCAACGAGCTGCCAAGCTTCACCTCGCACGACCTACGCCGCACGGTCGCCAGCACTATGACGCGCGAGCTTGCGGTCCAGCGCTTCATTGTCGCTCAGGTGCTCAATCACAAATCGGCGGATCGGGGAGTTACGGCGATCTACGACCGGCACGACTACCGGCCCGAGAAGCGGGACGCACTGACGCGCTGGTGTGATTGGCTGGAGGCCACGGTAGCGGCGTCTCCCGAACCAGCGCTGGAATCGCCTCAGACGGTCCCGCTCCGTCTCATCGCCTAGGCGTTAAAAGGCGCGTGGAGCCCCGATCTCAAGAAGATCCAGGGTGGATACCCTGGCCCTGATCTGGACCCCACGCGCCCGGCGAGAGATTAGGCCGCCACCGCGCCTAGCACCACAAGGTTTGACCGCCGGAGGTCCAACGGATCGCCATTCCGGTACGCGACTCGTTGCCCGTCTGACGCCCTGGCAATGAGCCGGGCGGCATAGATCCGGGATACCTGCCTTCCCTTGCGCACCGCCCTGGAGACGTAGCCCCGACCTTCGCGTCCCCGCACCAGGTGCCATTTGAACCGCTCCAGGTGCGGGGCGTCCTCATTGCTCACCTTGAATGCGGTTCCGTCGCTCGTTCGGAGGACCCTCACACCAGCTCTCCGGCGATCCTCAACTCGTGGCCCCGAATACGGGACATGATGTCCTCAACCCGAGCCCGCACATCCGCCAGTGCCTCGGGAAGCGTCTTTTCGCTTTCCCTGATAGCTTCCGAGACCCAAGCTTCAATGGCGTGGTTGATCTTGCCGAAGTAGCCCGCCGCTCGCCACGAGGGCTTGGCTCCCTTCATCTTCGCTGTCTGGAGATACTCCAGGGTGAACTGCTGGTCCAATTGGTTGATCCTCCACCCTGGCACTAGTTCAAACGGCTGCATCACTCTTTTCCTCCCATTCAATGTGTCCCTACTTCGCTTGGTGAGTGTTCTGAGGACGCAGACCCCCCTACCCCCCAAGGCTGTTATCCAGCTTGGGAGGCAGAGGGCTCTGCGGTCAGAGAGCTTCGACTTCGCCCGGAGCCGTGCCCCTCGGCCGGACTGGCGCGTCACCGCCAGTCAGAGTCCGTGCTTGTGACGGGTGGACCCGTCCCACCGGTAGCCCCTCGGACCCTTGGCTTTCGCCTCACCCCTGGGCTGCCCCCGCGCCGGCGCGCATGGTTCCCCTGCCGTTGGGCGGGATTCGGGGGCGGTTCGACACCGAGGATCACACAGGTGGGCTTGAGCGATACCCTCACGGGAACCGGTCGCCCAGCGTCGATCCGGCTACCGCATCCTCGGTCGGCGGCATCACCGGATGTCTGTCTTGGGAAGGTCCAACTTATAGCATGGTTGCTATCGTTTGTCAAGCAGCACTTCAGCTCGCGCGCTCCACCTTTGGGGATCATGCCGTGCTGGATTAGCCGTCCGACTCCCGAACTCCTCCTATCTCCTGGCTGCTGAGAGCTGCGTAGGGCCACGATCGAGGCCGACTGGCTACTCCCCCCGCGCTGCCTTCGATTCGGCCGTCCTTGCAGCTCCTAGCAGCTCCTCGTCCGTTGCTCCCTCGGTCACCCCTTACCCGGCCCACGCTCCTGTCCGCTGTACACGCTGTACACGGCTTACTCGCCTGCTATCACCGGCATCTCAAGAACCAGTGGGGGCCTACCCGCCCACCCTGCTCTTGGTTCCCTGGGCTTGCTGTTCCCTTGTCTCTCCAGTGTGCTCTCTGTCCTCCTGGTGCTCACCGTGCTCGCTGTGTCCTGTATGGCTCCTGTACCCGTGAAGAGTGCTCTAAGCTCACAGGAAGCACAGAGTCACGCCGTTACACTGTGTAGCCTGCACACTTTCTACACTCTGTACTCAGGTTTGTGCGGATTCGATCAAGCGAAACCTCCAGGCTCTTGTTTAGAGAGCCAAACGGCTGGCGGGAGCGTGAGCTGAAGCTGGCGGCAGGCTCCCTCGCTTGAAGGCTAAACGCAGGCCCCAATTCAAACAATTCAAGAATTTGGGCTGATGAACCGAAAGTTTGAATCCAGGCTACAGAGCTTCGTGCCAGACGGGCACTTACGCATGCCAAATCGACACAACGACGAATGAAGTGGAACTCAATATGGGTATGTATAACGACTTTGTTTTGTTATGGTTATATTAATTGAAGCGTGGGCCGGTTCGCGGTCAATCAGACCTTGGCAAACTACTTGCTCCGGTCGAGCATGGCGCTTGTTACGCCAGAAAGGAGCAAGCTCATGAGGAGCATCAGGATGTCGAGCGCAGTGTGCACGGACTGGCCGAGAAAGGAGAAGGTCATGTCAGTCAACCTTTTCGTACGACGTGCTGTTCCGATGTGCATTCTTTCAATGGCCCTCCTCGTTCCAAGTGTCTATGCTGAACCTAGAGAAAGGGGAGCCGAGAAAGCCATGGAGAGGGCGGCCGAGAGATCTCGGGAAAGAGGAGTCGAGAGGTCCTCGCGAGAATCCAGCCGTGAAGTGACGCGGGAGAGAGAGACGCCTGCCAAGACCCAGGAAAGCAAATCAAGCCAGGCGCAGGAGACCCTTGACCGCAATATGGCGAATGCCGAAAAAGCACGTGCTTTGCTTGAGAGTGAACGGGAAAAGGAAAGGCAAGGGGAGCAGACGCGCGGCCGACTGGAAGTTGAAAGGGGTGTCTCACTCGGAGGTCGCCTAAATCCCTGCGAAGTGAACATTCGCATTGAATTCCCGTAAGGTACTTCGGCGTACTGCGGCTTGTATATAACAAGAGGGGCCGGGTCGTGAACCGGCCCTTCCGCTTCACTGCGAACCAGGAGACCTGAAGAAATCACAAGCTCGGGCTCAGCCAAAGTTGCGCATGACAAGCATGACTGCGCTATTCTCCTCTCGACCGGAACCTCTCCGAAGACTGGCGCCATTGGATGCAGTTGGACATGCTGTTATATCTGAACGTAGAGGAATCGAGACTAGCTGTCTCAGTTTCTCCCTCCCCTCGGTCTGACATGTGCGAGGGGCACACAAAGCAGACCACCAATAGCCCGTCTACTGCTGTGGGGACATTTGGGCGAGGAGAAGGCGCTGAACTCTCAGGGGAAGGCAACAAGAACTATGGTTTCAGCCTCCCAGGTCCTTTCTCAGTGCATCTATCAACTTGCCGTAAGCGTCTACGCATGTTCGCGATCGCTTTTCCTTCATCTCCGACGGGATGGGTGTTTTCTCTCGAATTTCCTTCTGGCTAAATGAACAGTCCTGCAAAAACTTGTTCGTCGCACCTAAGGTCTCCGACGAAGAAATAAGGTCCAGCTGCTCGTAAAGCTTAGAATCGCTAGGACGATACTGTACGACCGTGCGCTTAGGACCGTACACTTCGAGTATAAATTGATGAGCTTGCTCCTTTACTGCATGTACTACTTGTACGTAGAGTTCCCGGCGCTCGCTTCGGAAGCGCAGCTTTTGGTCCCGCTCATCGGCGAGATGATTGTTGAGCCAAGTGGCAGCGAGCGACCCAGCTATCCCCAAGGCGGTGCCGGCAAGCGCTGGCCAGGCAGCGCTCCGAGCGCCCCCGCCCTGAGGCCTTGAGGTCCTCTTCAGTCGACCGAGGGACATCCGCCATCGAAGCATCGAGAGCCTCCGCAGAGCCTTGGATTGCCTCAAATTCTACCTCAGAAGGCGCCATCGCGATCACCTTCCTGCAAAGTAGGTCCGGCAGGGGCTTTAGGGCACCTCGACTGTTGGGAGATCCGACGCGGGGCGGCCTGGACCCTTTGCGAGATCCAAGCCGCTCCTGTTCTTACTTGATTAGACTGGCCGGGCAGCCTTGTACTGGATGGCTTCCGCAAGATGACAGGGACGGATGGCGTCACTGCCGCCAAGGTCCGCGATCGTGCGGGCCACTTTGAGGACGTGATCGAGGGAACGGGCCGTGAACCCGAGCCTTTCGACTGCCCTATCGCAGAGGGAGCGGCCTGCTGGATCGAGGCGGCAGTAGCGGTGCACTGCGGCGATGTCGAGGGCAGCATTGAGACGACCGCGACGCTCCATCTGGACTTTCCGGGCCATAGCCACGCGACGGGCTACCGTCTCGGAACTCTCTCCGGCGCTGGATCTCAACTCCTTGAGACTCACGCGAGGAACCAGCACGATCAAGTCAACGCGGTCGACCACCGCACCCGCCAGCGGTCGCAGATACCGCGCTACCTCCTGGGGAGAACACCAGCAAGGCTCGCGGTCATCGCCGTGCCAACCGCAAGGGCAGGGATTTAGAGCGCCGACAAGAGCGAATTGAGCCGGATAGCTCCGGCTCCGCCCCAACCCTTGCAGCGTCACCCACCCGTGCTCCAAAGGCCCGCGCAACCCGTCGAGCGCGTCCCGCCGAAACAGCGGAAGCTCATCGAGGAAGAGCGCCCCATGATGCGCAAGGCTCACCTCCCCCGGCTTCAGGCCGCGTCCGCCGCCGACCATGGCCGCCAGGGTTGTGCTCGGCGGCGGTCTGCGGAATGGCCGGTGAGGGTTGGGCGGCTCTCCGTTTTTGGATGAAGCGTAGATCGCGGCGAGCGCATCGGCTTCCTGGTCGGTAAGCGGCGGCAGGAGGGAGGGAACGGCATCCGCGAGGATCGTCTTGCCGGCGCCGGGCGGGCCGACCATCAGGAGATGGTGACCGCCCGCCACAGCTACCTCCAAGGCTCGCTTGGCGGTCTCCTGGCCGCGGATCTCCGCGAGGTCCCGCTCCCTGCCCTGCCCGCCCATGGCTAGGCTCCCTTCGCTTCACCGGTCCACCGCGCCAGCTCTTCCTCGATACGACGGGCGATCCCGGCGACCTCTGCCGCCTGTCGGGCTGCAAGACGCGAAAGTCGGGCATCCTCAACGGACAGCTCAGAGGCCCGCTCCTGAGTCCGGATGGTGGTGAGGAAGCCTTGCAGGAACCGGAGATCCGCCGCGGCAGCGCGCAACTCCGCCTGGACAGGGGATTCCGTCCAGGTTGGCCAGTCCTCCGCGTTCAGCATGAGGTCGAAGAACAGATTGCCGACGAAGCGGAAGGCGTCGGCGGCGCCGGGCGGCGTGAGCCATACCAGGAACGTTTCGCGGAAGACGCAGAGCATCTCCCACTCTCGGGGGAGAGAAGCGAAGGGCGAGGGCGAAACGAGGGGGGTGGGCGAGGTAGACTTCTGCACTAGCCTGGGCATGGGGTGAGTCCTCCTGTCCGGGTTAGGTCCGGGCGGGGTGTGCCTAGCACTCCGTTCGGGCCGCTGGTTAGCGCACGGTGCATTCACCATGCATTCTGTGTGATCGTATACTACAGACACAGTGCTGTCTAGGCTCTACTCCCGATATGCCTAAGAAAGCACCACGCGAGAGACGAAAGTTCACCACCAAGGGTGGACTTACGAGAGAGACTTGCTACCTCTTCGATGATGAGCAGGAGGCTCTGGAGCAGAGAGCCAAGAAAGAGCGAACCTCCAAATCGGAGATCATGCGGCGTGCGTTGCGTGCTTACCTGGGGATCGAGGACTAAGGGGAAGGAAAGCCAATGGCCGGAAAGCGATCTCGACAGGAACTGAGTCGCCCCCAGTTCATTAACTACGGCGATCTTGATCGCCTTTATCGCCTTCGGAGGCCACGGTCAGATTTTCATGTCAGGAACGCGGAAGCTTGGATAGCGGAGATACTGCAAGTACAACCGGGTGCTGTCCGGCTCATGCTACCTGACGGCAAGAGGCCAGCGCGACAGGATACCCTTGGTGCTTTACGAGAACACTGGACACCTGACTGACCGGCGATCCCGCCCAACCGAGGGGCGGTCCTGGTCCCGCTAAGCTGGTTGTGGTGAGGAGCAGGGCCTATCGCGCGCGCGTAGCAGCCACACGCGGGTTACACGGGGTTTGAGCATGAAGGCGATGGGGCAGCACCCCCGGCGTCCTTGTTTCGCGCTCGCACTCTCTCACATCGCAGTGCGGAAGGTTCGATCTCACCGTTTAGCCGTGCTCCTGCCTGCGTAGAGCTGCGCACAGACGCGATCTCTGCCCGCTCGCCCCTACTCCTCTAACACCTACGGTCGGCTGTTCTCGTCGCTCTACGCCGCAGCTCTTCTTGAGACTAGCTCGCGGTGTATCCTGGGAAAGCTCCCCGCCGTGCGCCCTGAATTCCAGGCCATTCACAGGTTGTCCAGAAGGTTGTGCGGAAAAGATAGGCGCTCGCGACTTCGAGCGGCTACACATCTAAACTATTCTTTTGACGTAACTTACAATGGTGCCCAGGACCGGAATCGAACCAGTGACACCGTGATTTTCAGTCACGTGCTCTACCAACTGAGCTACCTGGGCACAGGGAGCCGGGCGGCTCCGAGGGGCGTTATTGTACGCGGGGCCGGGGGTCCGGAGTCAAGCGCCGGGGGCCGGCCGGCGGGGCTCGCCCTTCTCCACCAGAGAACGGATCCGGCCGCCGGCTTCTTCCACCATCTCCAGGAGGCGGTGGCCGGCGCGCTCGCACCAGATGGGCATGTCCTCCCGGATGCCAGGGTCGTCCCCGAGGACCTCCAGGAGGTCGCCCGGCTGAAGCTTGCGCATCTCCCGGGCCGAGAGGAGGATCGGCAGCGGGCAGAGGGTGCCGGTCACGTCGAGGCGGTGGCGGGTCGGGGGCACGGTTTCTTCTCGGCACGCGGCGGGCGCGGTTGCCGTAGAATAGGGCTGAAATGCTGCAACCATTGTACCCCTGTCTCGCCGCGGGGCTCGCGGCCCTCCTCGGCGCGGCCTTGCCGGCGGCCGCCTGGACCCCCGCCACCCAGGTGACCATCGCCCGCGAGGCGGCGCGGCTCTCGCCGCCGGACCTCGCGCGCCAGATCGAGAAGCACCGCCGCGCCTTCGAGGAGGGGATCAACGCCCCCTTCGCCGACGCCGACCCCGGCCGGCACATGAAGAACCCCGACGGCTCAGGGACGCTCGATCGCGCCGCCCTCGACGCCGTGAACGCCGCCGTCGAGGCGATCCGGTCCCATCAGCCGTTCGAGGAGATCGTCCGCCGGCTCGGCGTGGTATCCCATTACGTGGCCGACGCCAACAACCCCCTCGCCGCCGCGGGCGACGACGTCGAGGAGGGGCGCTATTTCGTGGACTATCTCCGCTACGTGGAGACGGCCGAGCCCCGGTTCCCCCTGATCTTCTACGGCGTCCAGCCGGGGCTCGAGGCGCGACGGGACGTCTCGCCCCTGATCGCCGCGGCCCTGCGCCGCGGGCGCGACCTCTACCCCCTGATCGGCCGCGAGTACCGGCGGATCGGCTTCGCCTCGGGGCGCGGCCTCTTCGACGACCGCTCGACCGCCTTCGGCGCCGCCTCGCTCGCCTTCAGCCACGCCGTGACGGACGTGACCCTGGCGCTGCGCTATATCTGGATCGCGGCGGGCGGCATCGACGACCGCGCCAACCTGCCGGCCGGCGGGACGCGCCTGACGCTCCTGACGCGGGCCGCGCGGACCCGCTGATTGCATGCTCCCCGCACGCCGCGCCCTGGTTTCCGTGTTCGACAAGACGGGCCTCGAAGAGCTGGCCCGCGGCCTCGCCGGCCTCGGCGTCGAGATCGTCTCGACCGGCGGCACCCTGAAGTTCCTGGAGGAGAGGGGCATCTCGGTGACCGCCGTGTCCGGCGTCACCGGCTTCCCGGAGATCCTCGACGGCCGGGTGAAGACGCTTCATCCTAGGATCCACGGCGGCATCCTGGCGAACCGCTCGGTCCAGGGCCACCTGGATGCTCTCGACGAGCACGGGATCGATCGCATCGACCTGTTGGTGGTGAACCTCTATCCCTTCCGCGAAACGGTGGCCCGCGGCGCCTCGTTCGCGGACACGGTGGAGATGATCGACGTCGGCGGCCCGGCCATGGTGCGGGCGGCGGCCAAGAACTTCGGCGGCGTGGCGGTGGCGGTGGACCCGGCGGACTACCCCCGGGTGCTCGCCGCTCTGGAGGAGGGGAACGGGGTGGTGCCCGAGCCCCTGCGGCGCGAGCTGGCGGTGAAAGCGTTCCGCCACACGGCGGGTTACGACGCGGCGATCTCCGAATGGCTGGCGGCCCAGGTGGACGGTGGCGGGTTTCCGGAGCGCAGGACGCTGGAGCTGCGGCGGGAGATGGCGCTGCGCTACGGCGAGAACCCCCATCAGGGCGGAGCGGTCTACGCCGTGGAGGGCGGCCCGGGGGTCTTCGGCGGCTTTCGGGTGCTTCAGGGCAAGGAGCTGTCCTGGAACAACCTGCTGGACGCCGATGCGGCGCGCAGGATGGCCGGCCTGTTCGAGGAACCGGCCGTGGTCATCGTCAAGCACAACAACCCCTGCGGCGTCGGCCGCGGCGCGGACTTGGCCGAGGCCTACCGGCGGGCTCTCGCGACCGATCCGGTCTCGGCCTTCGGCTCGGTGATCGCGCTCAACCGGGAGGCGGACGGCGCCCTGGCCGCGGCCCTGGCGGACCTCTTCGTGGAGGTGCTCCTCGCCCCCGGCTTCCACGAGGACGCCCATACCCGCTTCGGCGCCAAGAAGAACCTTCGCTTGATCGAGGCCCCCCTCTACCGGCCCTTCCAAGGAGACATCGAGCTGCGGGCCCTGGACGGCGGCTTCCTCGCCCAGCCGCCGGACGCCTTCCCGGACGATCCCGCGGCCTGGACCTGCCCGACGCGGCGCCAGCCCAGGCCCGAGGAGCGCCGGGCCCTGGAGTTTGCCTGGAAGGTGGTGCGCTACGTGAAGTCGAACGCCATCGTGGTGACGAACGGCGATCAGACGGTGGGCGTCGGCGCCGGCCAGATGAGCCGGGTGGACTCCTGCCGCCTGGCGGTCGAGAAGGCGCAGCTCCCGGTCGCGGGCTGCGTGGCCGCCTCGGACGCCTTCTTCCCCTTCCGCGACGGCTTGGACGTGCTCGCGAAGGCCGGGATCACCGCGGTGGTCCAGCCGGGCGGCAGCAAGCGGGACGAGGAGGTGATCGCCGCCGCGGACGAGGCGGGGATAGCGATGGTGATGACGGGGATACGGCATTTCCGGCATTGAGCCCGGGGAAGCATTCCTCCTCCCCCCTTGTTGCATAGACGGGACTGCATCGGAGAACCGACATGAGACGACCCATCTTTTTCTTCCTCTTCGCCCTCGCCCTGCTTTCGCTGGGCGCGTTCCCGGCGGTGGTGCAGGAGGTCGATCCCTGGGCGACGCTGAAGAGCGTCCGGCAGAGCCTCGTGGAGGCCGGACCCACGGGTGCGAATTTCACCCAGACCTTCATTGCGGCGGGGTTCTCGTCGGGCGACCAGGAGTCGGGACGGATCGCCCTGGCCTTGCCCGACTGCATGCGGTGGGACTACACGAATCCCTTCCCCAAGAGCTTCCTGCTCTGCGGCGGCACGGTCCACGCCTGGAACGAGGGGGACCAGACCGGCCGCCGCTACCGGGTGGACCGCAAGAACGAGCCCGGGCTCGATCTGCTCCTGCTGGGAGTTGACGAGCTCAAGGCGCGTTACCAGGCCACGGCCCGGACCGCCCAGGGCGGACGGGTCGAGATCTCGCTCCTGCCCAAGAGGAAGGACCTGGCCGAGCTGACGGACGCGACGCTGACCGTCGATCCGGACAGCCAGCGCGTGGTCGCGGTCTCCTATCACGACCGCGAGGGGAACCTGACGAGGTTCGAGATCACTGGCTACCAGGGCCTCTCCCGGCAGGGGAGCTTCTCGCCTCCTTCCAACGTCCGCTGGGTTGAGGGGAGCCAATAGGGGGCGCCCTCACCTCCTCCCGGCGGTCGCGAGGATGGGACGGCTCTCCACCGCCCACGCCCGCCGGCGCCGCGCCACCAGCCTTGGCAGGGGCTTTGCTCTACTCCTTACCGCCATGGAGATGTCGGCCGAGCGGCGGGCGATTTGGAAAGGGCGCTGGGAGGAATCCCGGCGCTCCGTCGCGCTCCTGATCGCCCTGCTCTACGGCACCGTCCTCTTCCTCGCCTTCGCCTGGTCGCGCTGCTTTTTTACCACCTGCCCGGACGTTAGGAGTCTCGTCGCGTTCCAGCCGGGCGGCGCCCCGGTGCTGCTCGACCGTCAGGGCGAGGCTTTCGCCGACCTCGCCCCCGCCGAGCGCGAGGTCGTGCCCCTGGCGTCCCTCCCGGCGCACGTGCCGCAGGCCTTCCTGGCCGTCGAGGACAAGCGTTTCTACGAGCACCAGGGCATCGACCTGCGCCGGATCGGCGGGGCGCTGCTCGCCAACCTCCGCTCGGGAGAGTTCGCACAGGGGTTCAGCACCATCAGCATGCAGCTCGCGCGGAACCTCTTCCCGGAACGCATTCCCGGCCAGGAGCAGACGACGCGGCGCAAGCTCCTGGAGATGCGGGTGGCCCAGCAGATCGAGCAGCGGTACTCGAAGGAGGAGATCCTCGAGCTGTACCTGAACCACGTCTACTTCGGCAACCGCGCGCGGGGCATCGAGGCGGCGGCGCGCCAATACTTCGCCCGTCCCGCCCAGGAGCTGACCCTGCCGCAGGCTGCGCTGCTGGCGGCGCTCCTCAAGGCGCCCAGCTACTACGACCCGCGCCGCCATCCCGAGCGGGCCCTGGAGCGCCGGAACCTGGTCCTGGCGCTCATGCGCAAGCAGGGGCGCATCCCCCGGCTGATGAGCGAGGACGCGCTGCGGTCGCCGGTGGAGATCGCGCCGGCGCCGCGGCAGACCCAGGTGGAGTCCGGGCTCGCCCCCTATTTCGTGGAGCAGGTGCGCCGCGAGCTGGAAGAGCGGTTCGGCCCGTCCCTCTATGCCCAACCCTTGCGGATCGTCACGACCCTCGACTCCGCCGCCCAGCGGGCCGCCGAGGAGGAGCTGCGCCGGCAGCTCAAGCGCGTCGAGGACGGCGAGATGGGCCTGTTCGAGGGCCCGCGCTATTCCCTGGTCTCCGAGCTGCCGCAGGACGGCACGCCCTATCTCCAGGGCGCGCTCGTGATGCTCGACGCGAGGAAGGGCGACGTGCTCGCCTGGGTGGGCGGGCGCGACTACGCCCATTCCCAATTCGACCGCGTGGCCCAGGCGCGGCGGCAGCCCGGGAGCGCTTTCAAGCCGTTCGTCTACGCCGCGGCCCTGGCCCGGGGCTGGGTGCTCAGCCAGCCCCTCCTCGACCTGCCGCTCCAGATGCGGGCGCCGAACGGCGAGATCTGGCGGCCGCGCAACTTCACCAGCCGCTACGAGGGCCGGATCACCATGCGCGACGCGCTGGTCCGCTCGAAGAACGTGGCCACGGTCCGCCTGGCGAGCGCCGTGGGGCTCGGCGAAGTCGCGGACCTCGCCCGCGAGGCGGGCATCGACGAGCCGATCTCCCCGGTGCCCTCCCTGGCGCTGGGGACGATCACGGTCTCGCCCCTCGAGCTGACCTCCGCCTACACGGCATTCGCCAGTCTGGGCCAGGCCGTGGAGCCGCGCCTCCTCCTGCGGGTGGAGGACGAGAACGGCAAGGTCCTCTGGCGGTCGCAGCCCGAGCGGCACGCGGTGCTGGATCCCCCCGTCGCGTTCCTGGTGACGAACGTCCTCGCCGAAGCCCTCGCGCGCGGCACCGGCAACTTGGTGCAGGAGACCGGGCTCCGGGTCCCGGCGGCGGGCAAGACCGGCACGACCAACGAGGGGACCGACGCCTGGTTCGTGGGCTACACGCCGGAGGTCGCGGCCGGCGTCTGGATCGGCTTCGACGAGAACCGGCCCATCCTGGAGGAGGCCACGGGGGGACGCCTCGCGGCCCCCGTCTGGGGACGCGTGATGGCGCGGCTCTATCAGAGGCGCCCGAAGCCGCGGCCCTGGAAGAAGCCCGCCGAAGTGGTCAGCCGGCCGGTCGATCCCGCCACCGGCCTGGTCATCGAGAAGGATTGCGCTGGCGGCAACGCTCGGCGGGAGCTCTTCATCGAGGGGCTGGTGCCGGCGGCCTACTGCCCGGGCCGGGAAACCCCTCCCCACAACGGGTTCCCGGCGCAGCAGCAGCAGATGGCCGAGCGGGAAGCCAAAGCCGAGCGGCGGGAACAGTTGGCCGCGCAACGCAAGGAGGAAGACCGCAAGAGGCTCGCCCGCATCGCGGCGGCCCGGAAACAGGAGGAGGAGCGGCAGCGTCGGGAGCGGGAGGCGATCGCCCAGCAGAAAACGCGAGAGAGGGAACAGGCGAGGCTCGCCGAAGCCCGCAGGCAGGCAGCCGAGAAGGCGAAGGAGAAGGTAGAGCGCCAGGAGATCGCCAGGCGGGCGGCGGTCGCGGAAGAGCAGAAGGCCCGGATCGCGGAAGCCCGGCGCAAGGACGCGGAGGAGCGGAAGCGGGCCGAGGAAAAGGCGCGGGCCGAGCTCAAGGAGCGCCGGGAGCGGCTGGCCCGCGCCGAGGCGGCGGCCGACCGTCGCCAGCGCGAGATCGAGGCCCGGGAGAAGGCGCTCCACCAGAAGAAGGATCTCGAGCCGAGAACCGAAGAGCGCAGCGTTCGGGTGCCGGCGGACGAGCGGCGCCCCCGCGACGAGGAGCGCGGGGATGACGAAGAGGAGGCTCGCACCGAGACGGCCGCCGCCGCGACCGACCTCTCCGGCTGGTGGGAGATGACGAACACGGTCCGGTCCACTAGCTACGAGGCCTACAAGGGCCTGCGCCTGACCTACCGCATCCAGCTCGAGCAGGACGGCGACCGGCTCAGCGGCCGCGGCCAGAAATGGTCCGAGAACGGCCGTTCCCTGTCGTCCTCGGCGCGGACGCCCCTCACCATCACTGGCAAGATCGACGGCCACAAGGTCACCCTCGAATTCACCGAGAGGGGAACGAAGCGGACCACGACAGGCGGCTTCTCCTGGCAGCTCTCCGCGGACCGCACCTCCCTGCGCGGCAGCTTCTGGAGCACCGCCGCAGGCGCCAGCGGCAGCTCGCTGGCGCGGCGGATGCCTTGATCACGAATCCTTCCCCACGACCTCCTTCGCCAGCTCCACCACCGACAGCGGCGCGCACCCCTCGGCGTTGTTGTTGATCGTGCAGAGGAAGGGACGGCCCGCGGCGAGTGCGTCGCGGGCGAGGTCGGCCGCCGCCCGGCGGTTGGTGGGGTCTGGAGCGGCCATGCGGTTGAAGGGAGCGTAGCGGCGGCCCGCCTCCTCATAGGTCATGCCGGGCCCCAGCAGCCAGCGGATGACGGTCATGGGCCCGCGCTCCGCTCCCACCAGGCGGGCCTGGGCACGGATGTCCGGCATGCGGGAGTGGACGTTATGGCAGTGGCAGGCCCCCACGGCGGCGAGGGCGTCGCCGTACTCGGCCGTCACCAGCTCGCGGTTGCGCAGCTCGACGGCGTAGACCGGTCCCCGGGGCAGCTCGGCGAGGAAGGCCTGGAGCCGCTCGGCGAAGCGCGCGGGCGTGCCCAGGCTTTGCGGCGCGAACTGGAAGAGGAGGGCCCCGGCGCCGGTCCCCATACCGTCCACGAAAGGCGCGACCACCTGGTCCGCCGCGTAGGCGGGGTCCAGGAACAGCGGGTTCTCCTGGCCGCGGCTGGCGCCGTAGCGGGCGTGGTCCGGAAACCTGGCGATCGTGCAGGCCTCGTGGGCCTTCACCAGGAACCGGAAGTCCGCGGGCACCGCCTGCCGGTACTCGGCCAACTCCACGGCTTCCACCGGCGCGTAGTGCGTGCGGTCGATCCCCACGGCCCGCAAGAGCGGGTGGCGGGCGTAGGCCGCGAGCCCCTCGCGCGCCAGCTTCGACTGCGAGTACGGGCGGTCGTAGACGAGCCCCACCCATCCCGGGAACGACCAGGTGGAGCCGCCGAGATAGACTCCCCGCGGCAGCTCCCGGCCGAGGGTTTCGACCTCCTCAGGCTGCCGCGCCGCGCCCACGCCCTCCGGCTTCGGCTCGGGCTCCGGGCCGAGGTCGAAGAGCGCGAGCTGATCCTGCTGCTTGCGGCGGGCCATGCCAGCCAGTTTATTGCGGAAAGGCGGGACGCGCCAGGGAGGCGTTCCTGGAAGAGGTAACGGATCGGCATGAAGAACGAAGGTACGACAACCTTCCCCTTCCGGCCGTGGGTGCGGAGCACCAGCCGGCGGGCCCTGCTGTGGGGGGTCGCGGTGGTCGCCGTCATCGGCGGCATCGTCCTCGCCTTGGGCTCGGGCGAACGGGCGGCATGGGGGCGGGCCTTCGGCGTGCTGTTCGCCTATAGCCTGCTCTTCTGGGCGAGCCTCATCAAGATCTGGTGGACGGCCGGACAGCCGGCGGTGTCGCTCGACGGCGAGGCGCTCTCGTATCAGCCGCTCCACACCTTCCGGCCGCGCCGCGTCCCCTTCGCCCGCGTCCTCGCCTGCAACCCGCGCCCCGGCACGGAGGCGCTGCGCTTCGTCGTCGAAAAGAACGGCATGGCCCGCGAGCTGTTCCTCAACCTGGCGGTGGTGAAGGGGCAGCACCGCTTCCTCGATCTCCTCGGCGAGCGGCTGGAAGCCGCCGGGCTGGAATCCGTCCCCGGCCGGGAGAACTCCTGGCGCCGGCCGGGGTGGGAAGAGCCGCGGACGTGAAAAGCGCCCCTAGTTGGTGGCACAGGTGAGCAGAGTACCGGCGCTCGCGCAGACGTTCTTCATCTGCGTGGCACTGTTCAGGCAGGGCGAGGAGGAGACGCCGCCGAAGTGGTGCAGGCCGATGATGCGGCCGGTGCCGGCGTCCATGATCGGCGAGCCCGAGGAGCCGCCCTCGCTGTCGCAGCTATAGCCCACCTGGCTGCCGGAGGCCGAGCCGCCATAGGTGGCGTTGACGGTCGCCACGTCGCAGCGCAGCGTGTGGGCCGAGTCCTTCCAGAAGCCAATCCGCTTCAGGCCGCCGCCCGGGTGCTGAGGGAAGTTGATGGCCATGCCCACCGTCGGAGTCTTGCTGGTGGCCGTGTATTCGCCCCAGGTGGCTTCCGGGTTGCCCTGGAGGGTGAAAAGGGTGTAGTCGAGGCTGGAGCTGGTCCTCAGGAAAGTGCCGCCGGCGTAGGTGGTGGTCGTTGCCGTGGTGGAGCCGCCGCAGGTGGTGCGCTGGTAGTTGAAACGGGCCTGGACGGTGCTCACCTCGGTCTGGTTGTCCACGCAGTGGTTGTTGGTGACCATGGTGTTGGCGTTCGAGCCGGCCGCCAGCCAGCCGGTGCACACGAAGCTCGAGCCCCCGCTCTGGAACGACAGGCGGGCCACCGGCCGCGTGTTGATGGTCGAGTGGCAGGCCACGTCTTCCCGGCCGTCCGTGCCGCAGATCACCTTCTCGAGGGGGAACCCGTCCTCGCCGAGCGGCACGGTGCCGTGGGCGATGCGGTCGATGGCGACGCCGTAGCGGCCGGTGCGCCCCTTGAGCTGGCTACCGCTGTGGAGCTCCACGATGGCGGTGTCGGACTCGACGATGAAGGCCCAGAACTCGCCCGTGCCTCGGGGACCCTTGCCGGTGTAGGTCCAGTACTCCGACCCGTCCGGGCTCGCCACCGTGACGTAGTCGCCGTCCGGCAGGTTGAACTTGTTGAAGTGGACGCGAATGAACGTGGCGCCCGACGAGACGACCGTCTCCGACCAGGCCACCGGGCGGTCCGGCCCGCCCAGGGGATAGGCGGCCGGCGTCGCGGCCCGGTACGGCAGCTCGTCTCCAACCTTGATCCTCCCCTGCGCCCGCGCGGGAGCCACGGCACCCAGGACGATGAGGGCAATGGCCAGCAGAGCGACAACCCGCATGCATTGCGACATGTTGCACCCTCCATTGGTAAGCAAGCCAGCTCTCTGCTGGCTTGGGAGTTGGCGGATCGCTTACAAAAGAAGGGGTACAGGAGCGGGTGCAGGGAGGGACAAGACCGGATCGGGGGCGTTCTGCCCGCGTGACCTCACCCCAACCCCTCTCCTAAAGGAGAGGGGCTTGAAAAGACCCGTTTGGACGTTTTCTCCCCTCTCCTTTAGGAGAGGGGCCGGGGGTGAGGTCGAGTGGGCACGCCGGTCGGAATCAGGACACGGGACCGCCGCGCACCCTCTGGACGGCTTCACGGGGATGGTCGGCCATGGCCTCGGCAAGCGCCCGGTCCAGCCGGCCGTCGACGCGGACGAGGGTCAGCTCGTCGCCGTCCAAGGCGACGAGGAAGAGGTTGCGCATCGAGCCGTCCTGGCTGGCGCGGACGAACATCCAGGTGCGCGAGTCCTCGTCCCGCGTCCGAATCGCCATGCTCCAGCCGGCCCGGGCGAGCCGGTCCTCGAAGCGCAGGCCCTTCTCGACGCCGTCGAGATCGGGCAGCGAGCGGACCCTGTAGGTGGCGACCTCGATGCGGTGGACCTCGTTCAGGAACTCCTGGCCTTCCACCTTGCCGGGGACCATGCGGACGAGCCCGCGCACCAAGCCCAGAGAGATGCGGCCCAGGCGGATGTGCGCCTCCGTCTCAAAGCGGGCCTGTGGAAACCGTCTCTCGATCTCCCAGCGCACCTGGCTGACGGACGGCGGCCCTCCGCACCCGGCGAACAGGGGGGCCAGGGACAGCAATGCAACGAATGGGATCATGTTTCGCTTCATGGCACGCTCCGTTCGAAGACCGAGGTTTCCGGGTCATTCCGGCTTCTTGCCCGAAGCCGGAACCCTCTCCAGTTGCGGGATGTCGAGGCTCTGGCCCAGGCGTCCGATCTGGGCTGGATCGATGCGGCCGACGATGTTGATGACGACGGCCTCGTCGCCCGGCTCCATGGAGAGCAGGGTCAGCCCGGCGATCTTGCCGTCGCTCTCCTTGGTATAGATGTAGGTCTCCTCGCCCTGTTCGCGGACCTTCAGAGTCGATTGCCAGCCCCGGTCCTCCAGCCAGCGCACGGCCCGGCCGATCCTGGTCTTGATCGAGCCCGCGTCCACGCCGGCCAGGGGGAAGACCTGGACCTTGATCGACTTCAGGCCGGCGACCACCGCCGAGAAGCCGGGATCCTCCCGCCGGGTCGCCTCGGCGATCATGCGCAGCACGATCCCTTCGAGGTTCACCTCGACGCTCAGCTTGTCGGCAGGGAAGAGGTCCAACTGCTCGATGGGCAGGTACCCCGGCTGGTCCTCCAGCTTCTGGGCGAGACCGGAGGAGGCGGCCAGGAGGAGCAGGGCGATCGTGAGGATGATGGTCTTGCGCATGTCAAAACTCCTTCCCGGCCTCCCGGGCCGGAGCGGCTTCGGGGGCCGAGTCTGGGATCCCGCCGAGCGACCGGGAGACGCTGCGGGTGGCCGGCGCGATCAGCCGCTTTTCGAGGACCTCGTCGCGGAGGTCGAGGCTCGCCCGGCGGGTCACCTTGCCGATGTAGGCCAGGGCGAAGCGCGCCTCTTGCGTCGCCTGGGCGACCTCTTCGGGGCTCGGACGGTCGGGCTGCCGCTGGACGTGGAGGAAAAGGGCTCCGCCGCCCAGGGCGAGGGTCAGGATGGCCGCCGCAGCGGCGAGCCGGAGAAGACCTGTGGCGCGCTGCCGCGGCACGAAGGGGACGATCTCGCCGCGGCCGGCCTGGCGGACCCTCTCCAGCACCTCCGGCGGGCAGTCGAGCTGGGGTAGCGACCGCAGCTCGCTCTGGATCCGCGCTGCGAGGTCCAGCTCGGCGGCGCAGGACGGGCAGCGCTCCAGGTGCCCGCGCAGCCGGGACGCCTCGGCCGGAGCCAGGTCCCCGTCCAGATAGGGCTCGAGGACCTCCAGAGCCTCCTCGCAGCGCAGATCGTGATCGAGTCGATTCATTCAGGATACCTCCCGCAGTCGTTCCCGCAGCTTGCGCCGGCCACGGTGGAGATGGACCCGCACCGTGACCTCGGGGATGCCGAGGGCCTCGCCGATCTCCCGATGGGGCAGGCCCTGGACCTCGCGCAGGATGACGACGCTCTTGTACGGCTCTCCGAGCTCCGACAGGGCTGCGAGCAGCCGGCGCCGGAAGTCCGCGGCCTCGGCCTGGGCCTGAGGGCCGGGCTCGGCGCTGGCGACCTCCTGCGCCGCCTCGTCATCGAGGCTGGCGCCGGGCGCGAGCGAGGCATCCGACCGCCGCTTCCGCAGCAGGTCGTAGCAGGCGTTGCGGGTGACCCGCAGCAGCCAGGCTCCCAGGCGCTCCTCGTCCAGCCCGTTCTGGTGCCGCCACAGCCGGAGGAGGACTTCCTGGGTCACGTCCTCCGCCTCCTCGCGGTTCGAGAGGAGGTAGCGGGCGAACGAGTAGACCCGGCGCCGGTACTTCTGGGCGGTGTCCTCGAAGGCCGACAGCATCCACATGAGAAGACGGATGGGAAGGTGGAACGTTTCAGCCGGCGGGGGCGTCTCCGGGGCTACGCCCGGCGCGGCCTTCCGAGCAGCCGGGCCGGCAGGAACATGACGGCCTTGAAGAAGGCGAAGACGGCTTCGAGGCTGATCCCCACCAGCCGGAACGGCAGGGAGAGGAGCCAGACGAACGGATAGAGGATCAGCGCCAGCACGGCCAGCGGCCAGCAGACGACGAGCAGGAGAAGCCAGACGAGGAATTTGAGCATCGATGGAGCCTCCTTCGCTGCTGACTACGTATCGGGCAGGCCTGGGGTTGTCGCCCCCACAGATGGGCAGCTATCCACGATCGCGCTCGATATCATCAGCCGTCGGATGGTCACGCGTCTCATACCACCATACTGGCATATTCCGGGCCGCCGGCTCTCGCTTCCGGTTGTCACGTTCCTGATAGCAGCAAGCTCTCTCGCCGGGCAATCCGTCGACAAGGCCATCTCGCTGCACACGGCCGGGCGACTGCGAGAGGCCCTTGCGGAGTACCACGCCGTGGCGGCGGCGACCGCGGCATCCGACCCCGCGGTGGCGGCCACGGCCTTCAACAACGCCTGCGTCATCCTCATGGACCTGGGGGACTACCGGGCGGCGCTGCCGGACTGCCGGAGCGCCCTCCACCTGCTACGGGCCGAGGGGGATCCCGAGACGCTGAGCCGGGCTCTCAACAACCTGGGGCTGGTGCTCCAGGTGCTGGGCGAGCCGGCCGAAGCCGAGCGCCGCTTCCGCGAGGCGCTGGCACTCAACCGGGAACGCGGGGACGCCGAGGCCGAGGTCATCAACCTCTCCAACCTGGGGGCGCTCGCGGTCGCGGCCGGCCGGTACGCGGCGTCCCTGGCCCTCCACGCCGAGGCGGAGGCGCAGGCCGCCCGGCACCGGGGCGAGCCCTGGGCGGCGGAGCAGATCCGCATCGCCCGCCTGAACCGCGGGGTCGTGCTGGAGAAGGTGGGCGCCTACCGCGAGGCCCTCGACCTCTATAAAGGGATTCTGGCCGGGGGAGCAGAGATGGACCCGGGCCAGCGGGCCGCCCTGCTGGTCAATACCGGGGTGCTCTACCGGAACCTGGGAGATCCGGTGCGCGCGGTCGATGCCTTTCGCGAGGCCATGGACGGCTACCGGCGGACAGGCGACACGGCTGGGCTCTCGAACGCCCAACTCAACCTGGGACTGGCGATGCACCTGAACCTGGAGCGGCCCGACGAGGCCGAGGCTGCCTACCGCGAGGCACTGCGGCTGGCCGAGCAGAGCGGCGACCGCACGGAGGAGGTCCAGGACCTCTTCTACCTCGGGCGGCTCCTGCTCGAGCGCGGCCGGTCCGGCGAGGCCGAGGCCGTGTACCGGCGCTGCCTCGCGGCCGCGGAGGCGAGCGGAGCGGCCGAGGGGCGGTGGTCCGCCCGCGAGGGGCTGGGACGGACCGCCCGCGCCCGAGGCGACCTGCGGGGCGCCATGGGCCATTTCGAGCAGGCCCTCGCTGAGATCGAGCGGGTGCGCGCCGGCATCGCCCGGCCCCGCCGCGCCGGCTACTTCGGCGACAAGCGCGCGGTCTACGCGGCGGCGGTGGAGACGCTGGGCGCGCTGGAACGCCGCGAGTCCGCTCAGGGCTGGAGCGAGCGGGCCCTCGAAGTCGTCCAGCGCGCCAAGGCCCGCGACCTGCTGGATGCGCTGGGGTCTGGCCGGCGCCCGGCGACTCCCCTCGGCGCTGCCGCCCTACGGTCCTGGGTGCGAGAGGGCGCCGTGCTGGAGTATTTCCTGGGCGAAGCCAACCTCTATCTCTGGGTGATCCGGCCCGGCGCCATCCGCTTCCTCGACCTCGGGCCCCACGGGCCGATCCTCGACGCCGTCGCCCGGGTCCACCGCGACCTCTCCAGGGGCTCGGCGCCACAAGGGAGCACCGTGGCGGCCCTCTCGCGGTTGCTCCTCGGCCGGGTACGCCTCCCCCGAGGAGACGCGCCGCTGCGGATCGCCCCGGACGGAGCACTCCACTATCTCCCCTTCGAGCTGCTGGAAAACCCCGCGGCGCCCGGCGAGCCGCTGGTCGAGCGGGCGGCGGTGAGCTACCTGCCGAGCGCCTCTACGCTTGCCGGGCTCGGCGGCCCGGAGCGCGGTGCCGCGGTCCGGCTCCTGGGGTTCGGAGATCCCCGGCTGCTCCGCGCTCCCTCCGGTCCCCCAAGCCCACGGGACCTGCTCGTCGAGCGCTTCGGCCTGGCGCCCCTGCCCGCCGCGGCCCGGGAGATCGGAGTCGCCGCCCGGCTCCTCGGTGGCCGCACGGCCGAGATCACCGGCGACCGGGCCACGGAGCGGGCCTTCCGCGACGCGGTCGCCCGCGGGGCGCGCGTGGTGCACCTCGCTACCCATACCGTCATCGACGAGCGGCCGGGACGGGGAGCCGCCATCCTGCTCACCGCCGCCGGCGAGGACGACGGCCTCCTCTCGCCCGAGGAGATCGCCGGGCTCGCAGACCGCTCCGACCTGACGGTGCTCGCCGCATGCCGGACGGCCCTCGGCTCCGGCGAGGGCGGCCAGGCGCTGGCCTCGCTCACCGGCTCCTTCCTCGCCGCGGGCTCGCGGGCCGTCGTCGCCACCCTGTGGGATGTGGGCGACGCGGCGACCGCCGCCTTCATGGAACAGTTCTACTGGGAGCTGGGCCAGGGCCTCGCCCCGGCCGAGGCCCTGCGCGCAGCGAAGCGCCGGCTGCGCTCCGATCCACGCTGGAACCGGCCCGGGCTGTGGGCGGGGTACGTGCTGATCGGGGAGGCGCCGCCAGTGGTGCCGCGGCGGAAATCGTGGGTGGTATGGATCGCGGCGGGGGTCACCCTGATCCTGATCGGGATGACTCTGTGGCGGCGCCGGCAGGGTGGGTCGAGCCCCCGCCCGCCGTCGGGGCGGTGAGGGCTGGCTTCAGCCGGACTTTCTCAGCGCCCGTATAGTGAGCACGCCGCTGCGAGGCGCGACCGTGATGGACCGGCCCCGCTCGTCCGTGAGGCCGGTCTGGGCCGGATCGATCGACAGCTCGAAGGTCTGCCCCGGCTGCACGGACGGATCGAGGCGGAAGCGGAACACGGCGAGCGGGCCGTCCGAGGCGTTGATGGTGCCGGAAGGCGACTGGAACTGCACCGTGGCCATCTGACTGTCCGGTCGGCCGATGAGGGCCGCCTGGCTCTGGGAGTCGTTGCGCTGGCTGTAGACCACCGCGCTCACCAGGGTCACGAACGGGCGGACGGGCTGCGTGAGCTCCTCGACGGCGAGACCGAGCTTGGCCTTCTGGGGCCGGGGCCGGCGGACGACGCGGATCAGCACCTGCCCCTGGCGGACCGGGCGCGGGGCATAGGTGCGCACCACCACAGCCACGATGCCACCCGGCACGCCGACGGCCGGGTTCACCCGCAGCACGAGCGCCTTGTCGCCACGGCCACCGCCGTCGTCGTTGCCGCCGGAGTTCCCGCTGCCGGATCCCCCGCTGCCCGAGTTCCCGCTACCCGATCCGCCGCCGCCCTCGGCGAAGATCTGCGGAGCACCCAAGAGGAAGATCGCGGCCAACAGGACAGCGAAGAAACGTTTGCGCGTCATCATGGTACCTCCAGGTCACAGGCCGGAACAGCCCTCTACAGTCTGCCCTCCCCAGAGTACAGGAACATTACAGCGGGCTTCCGGCTTCCCGCGGCCGGGCGCGGAACCGGACCGGCTCCGAGGCGGCGAGCCGCTTGCCCGCGGCGTCCAGGGCCTCGACCCTCCAGACGTAGACGACGGCGCGATGCAGGCCCTGGACCACTCCGGCCGGCAGGCGGGCCGGCGGGCCGGGCACCGTGGCCTCCCAGAGGACTGTATCGTCCACCGTCGAGAGGCTCACCCGGTACGAGACTGCTCCCGGCCGGGGCATCCACCGCAGCTCCGCCGGCAGGCCGGCCACCTCGCCCACGGGCGAGACCGCCTCCACCTCGCCGCCGCGCACCATGCCGCCCTGCTCCGCCGGCGGCGGCAGGGGCGGCGCTCCGGGGCGCGCCAACTGAAAGATCAGCCCGGCGGCGAGGACCACCAGCGCTGCCGCGGCCAAGCGCCAAGCGGGCCAGGCCGCCGGCCGGCGCGCGGCCGGGAACGGGACGACCTTGCGGGCTCCGGAGGGGGTCGCGGTCCGCACCGGCGAGGCCGTCTCCAGGCGGGAGACGACGAAGTCCACGTCTTCCGCGCGCACGCCCGGCGCTGCCGGTCCGGCGTCGAAGGCCCGCGCCAGGTCCCGCTCGGCGGCGCACGCCGGGCAGCGGCCGGCGTGCTCGTCCAGCCGCCGCCTCTCCGCGGGAGTCAGCGCGCCGGACTCGGCTTCCAGGAAGGCCTCGGGCGGAGGGCAGCCGGTCTCCGCTCCGGCATAGGCGGCGCGGAGCCATTCCTCGAGGGTCAGCCGCGGAACGTCGGTCATTTCAGGGCTCCTCCGGCGGACTGGCGGGCCAGCCACCGCCCGAAGCGGCGCTTCAGCTTCCGTCCGCCGCTCACGATGTAGGCCTTGGCGCCCGACTTGTTGCTCAAGGCCAGCATCTCGGTGATGCCCGCGAGCGGGACACCGTCCACGTAATGCAGGTAGAGGATCTTGGCTTCCAGCGGCTCGAGGTCCCGCTCCATGGCCTCGCGGAAGGCCGCGAGGATCTCCCCCCTCTCCACCAACTCGTCCGCGCCCGGGGAGGGCTCGACCGGCTCGGGCGCGCCCTCCTCGTCCAGCGGGTCCGCCTGCCGGCGCCGGGCGGCGACGCCGCGGTTGATGGCGACGCTGCGGGTCACGGTGTACAGCCAGGTCGAGAAACGGCTCTCGCCCCGGAAGGAGCCGAGGCGCTCGTGGACCCGCAGGAAGACCTCCTGGGCGAGGTCCGCCGCCTCCTGCCGGTCGCCGTGGCCGCCGTGAATGCGCAGGCACCAGGCGGCCACCTTCGGGTAGTAGCGCCGGTAGAGGACGGCGAGGCAGGCGTCCGCGCCGGCCCCGGCCTCGCGGCGCGCCCGCTCGATCAGCTCCTCGTCGCTGAGACGGTCGAGATCCATGAGAGGGGCGAAGCGGGCCGAGCGCCTCACGGAAAGGAACGGCCCGATCCGAAAGATATCCGAGCCTACCCCCACGGGGCCAGCGAACGGAGCGGCGAGAACGACAGCGGTCATCGGTGGGATTGGACAGCGGAGGCGTGGGGCGGGAACAGGCATCCGCCCGACCGGGTTGGGAGGAGGTCTGCGGTGAAGTCGCACACCCCCGGGCCCTTTCGTATAATGCCCCCAGCCCGGGACATGGTTTCGCCCGCCGGCTCGAGTTGACGCATGGCCGCCGAGAATTCGTTCGACATCGTCTCCAACGTGGACCTCCAGGAGGTCCGCAACGCCGTCAACCAGGCTGAGAAGGAGATCGCCAACCGCTACGACCTGAAGAAGGCCGCGGCGGCGCTCCGCCTGGAAGGGGAGGAGATCGTCCTCGAGGCGGCGGACGAGTTCTCGGTGCAGCAGGCCCTCGACGTGCTGCAATCGAAGCTGGTCAAGCGCAGCGTGAACCTGAAGTCGCTGCGCTACGGCAAGGTCGAGCCGGCGAGCGGCGGCCGGGCGCGCCAGCGGATCACCCTGCAGCAGGGGATCCCCCAGGAGACGGCCAGGAAGCTGGTGGCCGAGATCAAGACGAAGAAGCTCAAGGTGCAGGCTGCCATCCAGGGAGACACCGTGCGCGTCTCCGGCAAGAACCGCGACGACCTACAGACGGTCATCGCGGCGCTCAAGGCCCTGGACCTCGACGTTCCCCTCACTTTCACCAACTACCGCTCCCTGTGATGACCCAATCCAGAAGATCCTTATTCCCCTGGCCGGGGCCGGCTCTGCTCGGCCTCGTCTTCCTCCTGGCGGCGCTCGCCCCGGCCTTTGCGGCCCGCTACGCCCAGGGCGAGCGCGTCCAGGTCACCGGCATCGTGGCGGACGCCCAGGGGCAGCCGCTCGCCGATGTGCGCGTCGTCTTCGAGGCGTCCCGCACCTACTTCAGCATGCGCCAGCTCCGCCGGACGGCGGCCGAGGAGGTGCGGCGGGTGAGCGCCACCACCAACGCCCGCGGCGAGTACACGATCGAGTGGCCGTGGGACAGCTACTTCAACCATTTCGAGCTGGTAGCCGGCGTGCCGGTGCGCGCCCGCTCGGGCGAGCGGCTGGAGGAGCTGACGCGACAGGACGTGACCCGTCGCGTGCTCGCGGGCAGCCCAGCCGTAGTGGGCGTGACGGTGGAGAACCGGCGGTTCCTGGACAACCTCCGGCAGTTCCTGGCGTCGATCCAGACGGACGACCAGCGCAAGGTCTACCAGGAGATGGGCAAGCCGGACCGCATCCGGAACGTCCAGTATCCCGGCCACCTGGAGTCTTCGTGGTGGTATTTTGAGAGCGGCCGGGTCTATCGCTTCCGGGACGGCCGCCTGGAGCAGGTGGTCCCCTTCGAGCCGGTCCGCGGACTTTGAACCCCCTCGCAAAGAAAAGGACCGACCCGTTGGCCCCCAACCAACCGCTCGCGAACCCCCAGGAGGGCTCCCGCTCCGTTCTCGAGGCCAGGGCCGCCCGGGCGGCCCTGGCCGGGCGTTTCGTGGACCTGGTGGCGGACAAGCTGGCAGCCACCGAGGAGATCTTCCGCCATCACCTGGGCTCGGACGTCCCCTTCATCCACAAGGCGGGCGAGTACATCGCCGGGGGAGGCGGCAAGCGGGTGCGGCCGGCCCTGCTGCTGCTCGCAGCCCGCCTGCTGGGGCACGACGGTGACGAGGAGATCACCTACGCGGCCGTGGTGGAGTTCATCCACACCGCGACGCTGATCCACGACGACGTCATCGACCACGCGACCCTGCGCCGCGGCCAGACCACGGTCAACCACCTGTGGGGGAACAACCTCACGGTGCTGCTGGGCGACTGGATCTACACCAAGGCCATGCAGATGGCCCTCTCCCACGGCCAAATCGAGGTCATCCAGCGCCTCTGCAACGCGACCCTGAAGATGACCGAGGGCGAGCTGCTCGCCTTCCAGCGGCTGGGAGCGCCGGACCTGTCGGTCGACGAGTACTTCGAGATCATCGACCGCAAGACGGCCCACCTGTTCGCGGCCGCCTGCTCGATCCCCAGCCTCATCCCGCCGCAGCGTCCCGAGGCGGGGCAGGTGCTCCACCGCTACGGCCGGGCGCTCGGCACCTGCTTCCAGCTCGTGGACGACCTGCTCGACTTCACAGCCCGCGAGAGCGAGCTGGGCAAGCCCGTGCTCTCGGATCTGAAGGAGGGCAAGCTCACCCTGCCGCTGATCCTGCTCCTCCCCCGCGTCGAGACCGCCCAGCGGCGGCTGGTCGAACGGGTCCTCGAGGACCGCAGCTTCAGCCGGGTCTCGCCGCAGGAGATCCTGGACCTGGTGCGCTCGGAGGGGACGATCGAGGAGGTCACCGCCATGGCCGAGGAGTACGCGGCCGAGGCGAAGCGCGAGCTAGAGTTCTTTCCGCCGAGCGACGCCCGCGAAGCGCTGGAGTTTGCTCCAGACTTCGTCCTCTACCGGCGTTCGTAGGGGCGGTCCCGCGATCCCGAACACCGTCCCATCCTTTGTAGGATGCGCTGTGCGCACCATGCCCGCCGGTGCCGGCAGGACCGCCGCCGCGGCCGGCCGCGCCAGACCCACCAGCATCGCGTAGCGGAAGCGCCGCGGGCGCGCGTCCATCCAGGCGTGCCGGCCCGGCAGGACCAGCACGGAGCCGTCGGGCTCTGTCCGCAGCGGGTCGGGCGGCTCGTCGCCGGTGAACAGCAGGGCGACCCCCAGCTCCTTCGCCAGGGGCAGCTCGAGAGTGAGGTAGCCTTCCACTTGCCGCCCCCAGTCGTAGAGGACGGGCGAGCCCGGCGGCCGGCCCCGCTCCGCCGGGCCGAGATCGACGCTTAAGGGGAGCGCCGAGACAGCGGGCTGGAGCGGCCCAGCGCTCTGGGTGAGCAGCGGCCTGGGCCTGCCTACCCGCGGCCGGCCCCAGCGGCCCATCGGCGGGTATCCCCAGCAGAACGCCGGCTCGCCACCCCCGATGGGCAGCCAGCCCCGTGCGAGCCCGAACTGGTGGCGGGGGAAGAGGCGCCAGCGCTCGTCGGACGCCACGAGCTGCCGTCCCGTGGCCTCATCCTGGAGGCTGAGGAGCAGGCCGCCCGCGCCGCGGCCGCTCCGCAGCTCCACCATCAACCGGTTGCCTCCCTGGATCAGCAGGGGACCGACCTCGTAGACGTCGAGGGACGCGCCGCGCTCGTAGGCCCCGGCGCCGATCCGCTTGCCGTTGAGGGTGAGGACGTACTCCTCGTCGGCCGTGATCAGCAGGCGCGCCCGGGCAGGCGGCGACTCCAGGTCGAAGTCCCGGATGGCATAGAAAGCGGTGGGATAGTGGTCCTTGCGGTCGAGCAGTTTCCAGATCCACTGCGCCTCGCCCGTGGGCAGGGACGCCGCCGCCCGCGCTCTGGGCAGGGTGCGAGCGATCGCGGCCATGAGGAAGACGATCAGGAGGATGAGGAGCGAGAGCCTCAGCCAGGGACGTTGCGGGATCGGCGAAAGGCGGAGGGGCACGGCGAGACTGTATACGAATTCAGAGCCCCGCCCGCCCAGGCTCTCACCTCCTCGCCTACCGCGCGTTCCCGTACCCCAAGGCCCGGAGACGCCGCTCGGTCTCGGCGTCGATGGGCTGCTGCTTGCGGAGCGGCGCGTCGGAGCGGTTGCGCTGGATCCAGGCGAGCAGGCGCGAGCGCAGCCAGGCCACCTCGAGGCTGCGGTCGCCCGCGAGGTTGATCCGCTCGCCGGGGTCCGCTTCCAGGTCGAAGAGGTACTCTGGATCGCGGGTGCGGCCGCTGCCGTCGCCCATGCCCCACTCGTAGCCGAAGCGCGGGGCCCAGACCAGCTTCCATCGGCCCGCCTGGGCGGAGTAGATGCCGCCGATCACGCTCGCGGCCGAGGCCAGGTGGATATAGCCGTCACGCCGCCGTGGCTCGCGCAGGAGGGGCCGGCCGTCGCCGCCCGGCTCGCCCAGGCCACACAGGTCCACCAGAGTGGCGTGCAGATCGAGCGTGTCCGTGGGCTCCTCCACCACCTGCGGACGGAGGCGGCCGGGCCACCAGAGGACCAGGGGGATGTCGAGCAGCTCCTCGTAAAGGGTGTAGCCGTGGAGCACACCCCCGTGGTCGAACAGCTCCTCGCCGTGGTCCGAGGTGAGGACGACGAGAACCTCTCCGGGCGGAGCCCATCGGCTCACCTCCCTGAGGAACCGGCCCAGCTCGGCGTCGTTGAAAGCGAAGGAGCCGGTGTAGAGCCCGCGCAGCCGCTCGCGGTCGGCGGGGCCGGCCTCGATCCGGCCCTTGCGCACGGCCATGAGCGTCTCGGTACTGCCGTCGATCGAGGAGTGGATGCCGTGCGTGAAACGGGTCCGGTAGGGGTCCGGTGGCGCGTAGGGGTTGTGCGGATGGATGGTGTGGAAGTAGAGGAAGGCGCGCTCGCCGGCGGGGAGGGTGCGCAGCCACTCCAGCGCTGCGGCGTGGACTTGGGCGGCATTGTCGTTGAGCGCGTCCGGTCCGGCGGAGTCGGCGTCCATCAGCACCTCCTCGGCGACGTGATCGAAGCCGCGGTCGGTGCCGAAGGAGGAGCTGACGTAGACGTTGCCCGAGAACAGGCCGGTGCGGTAGCCCGCCCGCTGGAAGCGCTCGGCAAGGGTCGTCCCCTCGTCCGGCTCGAGGCTCGAGTCGCCGCCGGTGACGAACGCGCGGCCGGTGAACAACGCCTTGGTGGAGGGGATCGTGTTGGGCGCGACGCTGCGGTGGCGTCTGAAGGTCATCCCCTCGCGGGCCAGCCGGTCGAAGGTGGGAGAGATCCCCGGCCGTCCCACCGCGTCCGCCCGCAGGGCGTCCATGACGTAGAGGATGACCAGGCGCGGCGACGACGGCCGGGGCGGCTCGGCTGCGGCAACGGTCTCCGGCAGCTCGGCGTCGCCGCCGCCGGCAAGGCCCAGGCGCGCCCAGCGGCCGGCCGGCCCCTGACCGCGGGCGAGCAGCCGGACCCGCACGAACCCTGGGGCGTCCCCCACCGGCAGGGCGATCCTGCGCTCCCCTTCCCCCGCCGGCCAGACGAACCGCTGGACCGGCTTGTCGGGCTCCCGCTCGACGATCAGCTCGAAGCGCTGGCCGGGCCGCGGCGAGCCGGGCGGCTCGAAGGTCCCCACCAGGGTCTCGCCGCCGGAGACCCGGCGGACCAGATCCACCAGCGAGTCGCCGGACTGCAGGACGTCCGCTCCGCGCAGGCGCACCTTGCCCGCCGGCAGGACCGGGCGGACCCCGGCGGCCAGCACGCCGCGCGATCCCCACTCGAACTCGAGGTCGATCGGCACTCGTCCCAGAGGCAGGTCGGCCGGCAGCGTCACCCGGACGGGATCGGTCAGCGGGAAGGAGCCGAGGTCGCGGCCGGCGGCCCGCACCCGCAGCGAGCGGCCGGGGACCTCCCGGACGATGTCGAGCAGCAGCGTCCGGGGGCCGCCGCCGAGGTGGACCACTTCCATCCGCACCCTGGCCCCCCGCGCCGGCGGCGCTAGTGCGAGCCGGCCCTCGTGCAGCCAGGGCCACCATCCGTTGAGGAACCGGTTGCCGCCGAGGGAGGGGGGATAGGCGATCCGGCGCTGCTCTGTCAGCACGTCAGGAGCGCGGTTGCCGTCCAGCAGCAAACGGACCTCGGGGCCGCGATGGCAACCAGAGGTCAGCCCATAGAGCAGCAGCCCCGTCAGCAGGGGGAGAATCCGGTTCATCCCGCTGGGTTCTTTATCACAACCTGTGCCAATCCCTGGTGACAGAGCGTGGCGCGCGAATGGTAGTACCCCGTGACTCTCACCTCCCCGGCCCGGACTCCGTTGACACTTCCCGTGGTCTCGCTTTACATTAGGCCGTGCAC
The DNA here is from genome assembly GCA_036399915.1 of Thermoanaerobaculia bacterium. Classification (GTDB taxonomy): domain Bacteria; phylum Acidobacteriota; class Thermoanaerobaculia; order Multivoradales; family UBA5704; genus DATARR01. Next base: position 3,367 of record DASWME010000196.1, on the reverse strand, counting down.
CCCACCGCGTCCCTTGCCCCTTCCCCCGCTGCCGGAGGCTCGGGTATCGTGGGCGCCATTCCGGCCCGCTACGGATCGACGCGACTCCCCGGAAAGCCGTTGCTCAGGATCGCCGGACGGCCGATGATCGAGCACGTTTACGCCCGGGTGGCGCGGGCCCGCGGGCTGGACCGGGTGGTGGTGCTGACCGACGACGAACGGATCGGCCGGGCCGTCGAAAGTTTCGGCGGCGAGTGGGAGATGACCCCCGCCGACTGCGCCAGCGGCACGGACCGCATCGCCTGGGCCGCCCGCCGCTGGGACGCCGCGGCGGTCATCAATGTCCAGGGCGACGAGCCGCTGATCGACCCCGAGGCAGTGTCGCGGGTGGCGGAGCATCTCGCCGCGCACCCGCAGGATCCGGTGGTGACGCTGGCGACGCCGGCGACGCCGGAGGAGATGGGCAACCCCAACGCGGTCAAGGTGGTACTCGCCGCGGACGGCGCGGCCCTCTACTTCAGCCGCTCGCCGATTCCCTACCCGCGGCGAGAGGTGGGTGCTGCGCCCCTGAAGCACCTCGGGCTCTATGGCTATCAGCGGGAAGCCCTGCTGCGCTTGGCCGGGCTGCCGCCTTCGCCGCTGGAGTGCAGCGAGTCGCTGGAGCAGCTCCGGGCCCTCGAGAACGGAATGCGGATCCGGATCCTGCTCGTTGAACGGGGATCGGTGGGGGTGGACACGGCGGAGGACCTGGAGAAGGTCGAGGAGATTCTCAAGGGGTTCTGACAAGGAGACCGCATGGCGACCAAGTACATCTTCATTACCGGCGGCGTCGTTTCCTCCCTGGGCAAGGGCGTGGCCGCTTCCTCGGTCGGAGCCATCCTGGAGGCGCGGGGCTTCTCGGTGACGCTGATGAAGTTCGACCCCTACATCAACGTCGATCCGGGCACCATGTCCCCCTACCAGCATGGCGAGGTCTTCGTCACCGACGACGGCGCCGAGACCGACCTCGACCTCGGCCACTACGAGCGCTTCACCCATACGCTCGCCAGCAAGCGGCACAACTACACCACGGGCAAGATCTACGAGTCGGTCATCAACAAGGAGCGGCGGGGCGACTACCTCGGCAAGACTGTGCAGGTCATCCCCCACATCACCGACGAGATCAAGGAAGCCATGCGCCGCGTGGCCGACGAGTACGACGTGGTCATCGTCGAGATCGGCGGCACGGTGGGCGACATCGAGTCGCTCCCCTTCCTCGAAGCCATCCGCCAGTTCCGCCAGGAGCTGGGCCGGGGCAACGCGGTCAACATCCACCTGACGCTGGTGCCCTATATCGCGGCCGCCGAGGAGCTGAAGACCAAGCCGACCCAGCACTCGGTGCGCGAGCTGCGGGAGATCGGCATCTCGGCCGACATCGTCCTCTGCCGGGTGGACCGCGCGCTCCCGGAGGAGATGAAGAAGAAGATCGCCCTGTTCTGCAACGTCGATCCCCGGCAGGTCATCGCTGCCCGCGACGTGTCCACGATCTACGAGGTGCCCCTCATGTTCTGCCGCGAGGGGCTGGACGACGTCCTGCTCGAGCTGCTCAACCTCCCCCACTACGACCGCGACCTCACCCGCTGGGAGAGCCTGGTCTCGCGGGTCAAGAACCCCAGGCACCGGGTGCGGGTGGGGATCGTCGGCAAGTACGTCGAGTTTCCCGACTCCTACAAGAGCCTGAACGAGGCCCTGATCCACGGCGGCATCGCCAACGACGCCAAGGTCGAGCTGGTCTACGTGGACGCCGAGGAGCTGGAGGGCGGGAGCTGGCCGCACGAGCTCTTCGAGGTGGACTCCCTGCTGGTGCCCATCGGCTTCGGCCGGCGCGGCACCGAGGGGAAGATCCGCGCCATCCGCTACGCCCGGGAGCACGGGGTGCCGTTCTTCGGCATCTGTCTCGGCATGCAGTGCATGACCATCGAGTACGCCCGCAACGTCTGCGGCATCAAGGACGCCACCTCCTCCGAGTTCGATCCGGACACCGAGCACGCCGTCATCTACAAGCTGCGCGACCTGCTCGGCGTCGAGGAACTGGGTGGCACCATGCGGCTCGGCGCCTATCCCTGCCGGCTCAAGGAGGGGACGCTCGCCCGCCGCATCTACGGCGTGGCCGAAATCAGCGAGCGTCACCGCCACCGCTACGAGGTCAACCAGAAGTACCTGCAGACGCTGATCGAGCACGGTCTCGTGGTCTCGGGCCTCTCGCCGGACGGCAAGTTCGTCGAGATGGTCGAGCTGACGGACCACCCCTGGTTCCTCGGCTGCCAGTTCCATCCCGAGTACAAGTCCAAGCCGACGGACCCGCACCCGCTCTTCGTCTCCTACATCGGAGCGGCGCTCGCCGAGAAGCAGCGGCGCGAGCGCGGCGAGACCGCCGAGGTGGCCACGGCGCCGCGCGTGCTCTCGGAAGGTCCGGCCGTCACCGTGGCGCCCGAGCGGCCGCCGGAGGTCCCCTCCGAGGTCCAGGTCCAGGGCTGATGGCAGCCGCCTCCGTCGAGCTGGCTCCCAGCGTGGTGGTCGGCGGCGTCGGCGATCATCCGCTGCCCGTCATCGCCGGCCCCTGTGTGATCGAGAACGAGGATCTGGCGGTCGAGATGGCCCATACGCTCGCCGCCATGGCCGAGCGGCTGGGCGTCGCGCTGGTCTTCAAGTCGTCTTTCGACAAGGCCAACCGCACCTCGATCGGCAGCTTCCGCGGACCCGGCCTCGAAGAGGGGCTGCGCGCCTTGAAGAGGGTCAAGGAGGAGACCGGGCTGCCCGTGCTCACCGACGTCCATGATCCCGGACAGTGCGAGCCGGCCGCCGCGGTCTGCGACGTGCTCCAGATCCCGGCCTTCCTCTGCCGGCAGACCGACCTCGTGGTGGCCGCCGCCAGGACCGGCCGGGCGGTCAACGTCAAGAAGGGACAGTTCATGGCGCCGGACGACATGCGCCGGATCGTAGAGAAAGCCAGGAGCGCGGGCAACGACCGGGTGACCGTGACCGAGCGCGGCGCCTCCTTCGGCTACCACAACCTGGTGGTGGACATGCGCAGCTTCGCCATGCTCCACGACGACGGCATCCCGGTGATCTACGACGTGACCCACTCGCTCCAGCTCCCCGGCGGCGGCGAGCAGAGCGGCGGAGCGCGGCGCTACGCCGAGCCCCTGGCCCGCGCGGCGGTCGCTGCCGGCGCGGACGGCGTCTTCCTGGAGGTCCACCCGGACCCGGCCCGCGCCCTCTCCGACAGCGCGGTGCAGCTCGATCCGCAACGGGCGGAGCGGTTGCTCAAGTCGCTGATCCGGGTGCGGAAGGCGGCGAGGGAATGAAGCCCTCACCTCCCCAGCCCTCCTCTCCCAAAGGGAGAGGA
>DASWME010000195.1:0-7020 GCA_036399915.1 Thermoanaerobaculia bacterium | reverse complement strand
GCGCTTTCGGAGCTGCCGGCGAGGGACGAGGTGACGCTCGTCGACACGGTGCCGTCGGCGCTGGCGGAGCTGCTGCGGCAGGGGGCGGTGCCGCCGTCGGTGAAGACGGTGAACCTGGGGGGCGAGCCGCTGCGGGGCGTGCTGGCGCGTCAGGTCCACGCCCTGGGCACGGTGGAGCGGCTGCTGAACCTGTACGGTCCGTCGGAGGACACGACGTTCTCGACTGTGGCCGAGGTGGGTGCTGAGGGCGAGCCGACGATCGGTCGGATTCTCACCAACAGTTGGGGCTACGTGCTGGACCAGCGGCTGCGGCCGGTGCCGGTGGGGGTTCCCGGGGAGCTGTACCTGGGCGGCGCCGGTCTCTCCCGGGGTTACCTGGGGCGGCCGGACCTGACGGCGGAGCGGTACGTTCCGGACCCGTTCTCCTCGGTGCCCGGCCAGCGTCTGTACAGGACGGGCGATCTGATCCGGTGGCGGCCGGACAGGGAGCTGGAGTACCTGGGGCGCCTGGACCACCAGGTGAAGGTGCGGGGCTTCCGGGTGGAGCTGGGAGAGATCGAGACGGCCCTGCTAACGCATCCCGCGCTCCAGGACGCGGCCGTGCTGGCGTTGGGCGACGGCGGCGACCGCCGGCTGGTGGCCTACGTGGTGGCCCGAGAGGGGCAGGCGGCGCCCGATTTCGCCGCGCTGAGGGACTATCTCCAGGAAAAGCTGCCGGAGTACATGGTGCCTTCGGCGGCGATGGTGCTGGAGGCGCTGCCGTTGACGCCGAACGGCAAGGTCGACCGGCAGGCCCTCGCCCGCATCGAGCCGGACCGGGCGGTAGAGGACGACGGGTACGTCGCTCCCCGGACGGCGATCGAGGCACGGCTGGCGGAGATCTGGGCCGACGTGCTGCAACTCGAGCGGGTAGGCGCCCAGGACGACTTCTTCGATCTCGGAGGCCACTCGCTGCTGGCCACGCAGCTCGCCGCGCGGGTGCGCCAGTCCTTTGGCGTGGTGCTGCCCCTGCGGCGGCTGTTCGAGGTTCCCACGGTCGAGGCCTTGGCGGCCGAGCTGGAAGGGCTCGGCGTGGCCGCGGCCCCTCGGCTGCGGCCGGTGGATCGCACCGGCGAGCTGCCTCTGTCTTTCGCCCAGGAGCGGCTCTGGTTCCTCGATCAGATGGCGCCGGGCTCGGCGGCCTACAACATGCCGGTCGCCGTGCGGCTGTCGGGTCCGTTGCGGGTGGCGGCGCTGGCGGCGGGCCTGGAGCGGATCGTGGCACGGCACGAGGCCCTGCGAACGCGCTTCGAGTCGCGGGGCGGCCGGCCGCTGCAGGTGATCGAGGAGGAGGTGCGGCCGGCGCTGGCGCGGGTGGATCTCCAGGGCCTGCCGCCAGATCTGCGAGAGCAGGAAGCCCTGGCGGTCTGCCGCCGGGAGGTGGCGCGGCCGTTCGACCTCTCCCGGACGCCGCTGTTGCGCCCCTGCCTGCTGTGCCTGGAGCCGGAGGAATGGATCTGCCTGGTGGTCATGCACCACATCGTCTCCGATGGCTGGTCGCTGGGGGTGTTCGTGCGGGAGCTGGCAGCGGCCTACGCCGCGCTGAGCGAGGGGAGCGAGCTGGAAGGGCCGGAGCTGACCCTGCAGTATGCGGACTTCGCGGTCTGGCAGCGGGAGTGGCTCCGAGATGCGGCGCTGCAGGCGGAGCTGGCCTACTGGCGAGAGCAGCTCGCGGGCGCGCCGCCGCTACTGGAGCTGCCGCTGGACCGGCCGCGGCCTGCGGTGCAGAGCGTCCGCGGCGCGAGACAGCGTTTCGAGATCCCCGCCGGGCTGTGGCAGGAGCTGGAGCGGCTGGCCCGCAAGTCGGGGGCGACGCCGTACATGGTGCTGCTGGCGGCGTTCGCGGCGCTACTAGGCCGCAACGCGGGGCAGGAGGACGTGGTGGTGGGCTCGCCGGTGGCGGGCCGCACCCGTCCCGAGACGGAAGGGATGATCGGGCTCTTCGTCAACACCCTGGCCCTGCGGGTGGACCTGTCGGGAGACCCTGCGTTTGCGAGCCTGCTGGAGCGGGTCCGGGAGCGGACCCTGCCGGCCTTCGACCATCAGGACCTGCCGTTCGAGAAGCTGGTCGAGGAGCTGGCGCCGGAGCGCAGCCTCTCCCACAGCCCGGTCTTCCAGGCGATGCTCGCGGTGCAGACAGCGCCCTTACCCCCGGCCTTTCCGGGAGTGCGGCTGCGGCGGCTGGACTTCGATCCCGGGACTTCGAAGTTCGACCTCAGCCTGGACCTGGCGCCGGAGGAGGACGGGGGTTTCTGCGGCTGGTTCGAATACAACTGCGACCTGTTCGATGCCGCCACGGTGGAGCGCCTGGCGGGGCAGCTCGCCAGGGTGTTGCAGGCGGTGGCCGGGCAGCCGGGCCTGAAGCTCTCCGAGCTGCCCTGGCTGAGCCCGGCCGAGCGCCGTCAGTTGCTCGCGGACTGGAGCCGCACGCCCGGCCATTATCCGGCCGTGGGAACGGTGCACGGCCTTTTCGCAGAGCAGGTGCTCAAGACTCCCGACAAAGCGGCCGTCGCCGACTGTCGCGAGACCCTCACTTTCCGGGATCTGGACGAACGCTCCAGCCGGTTGGCCCGGTTGATCAAGGAGATGGTAAGTGATCGAGAACCGTCAGTTTCGCCTGAGCAGATTTGACGTCATCGGCGCCGAATCGATCGCCGGAGTCATCGAAAACTGGGTAGGCCCCGATGCGCTCCGCTGGTACATCGCCCAGGTCACGGACGATGAGATCGTGGTCGAGGCCACGTTCTACGACGGAGAGATGTTCGAGCCGGCCGAAGGGGCCGAGAGCCGGGGCCGCTTCCCCGGGCGCAGCGCGGCGGTGAGCATCGTGCCGACCGGCGTGGGATGCAACCTCGGCGGGTACGCGGGCGATGCGGCTCCGGCCACCAATCTCCTGGCGGCCACGGTGGACTACCTGATCACCAACCCGAACGCGGTCAACGCGTCGAACTTCATCAGCATGGACGACAACGTCCTCTACACCGAGGGCCTCTGCATCGACCTGTTGATGAAAGGCGCGGTCGATCTCCATATCCCCTACGCCAACCGCATCGGCCTGATCGTGGAGAAGACCAGCCCTGAGAGCCTGGACGTGGTCTTCAACATCGTCAACACCGTCCGGGCCGTGCACGGCGTCGAGGTGGCGGACGTCGTGGTCACCGAGGAGGCGATCGGCAGCCACTGCGTCGAGAACGATTCCGGAGCCTTCGTGGGAACGGTCGACCGGCCGCAGGTGCTCTTCGACGCCTGCGAGCGGCTGCTCCGCCGGGGTGTCAATGCCATCGCGGTCACCACCAACATCCAGGACCTGCCTCCCGAAAACTATGTCAAGCATTTCGAAGGGGAGTACCCCAATCCTCTCGGCGGTGTGGAAGCCATCATCTCGCACGCGATCGTCAACCGGTTCCAGGTGCCATCGGCGCACGCCCCGATGCTCAACTGCAAGGACCTCGATCTGCTGCATTCGATCGTCGACGCCCGGGGAGCGGGAGAGATGGCTTCCGTCAGTGGTCTCGCCTGTACCCTCATCGGCCTGCGGCGGGCTCCCCAGATCAGCCTGACGCGCTGCTTCCGCTGCGCCGACATGGTCAACATCCACAACCTGCTGGCGGTGGTCTGTCCGGCGGGCTGCCTTGGAGGCATCCCGGCCATCTATGCCCACAAGCACGGCATCCCCATCGTGGCGGTCGCCGAGAACAGCACGATCCTGGGCGTCCACGGGGAGAAGATCGGCATCGGCAATGTCGTCGAGGTGCGCAGTTACGCCGAGGCGGCCGGTGTCCTGCTCGCGCTGAAGCGGGGCATCAGCCTGGAGAGCATCCGGCGTCCGCTGCCGACCCTGCGGCACCGGTTTGGTGAGAGCGCCCAGGCAGAGAGGCGGCACCGTGTCCAGTTCGCGTGAGCTGCTGATCGGCCTGATGGCGGATGCCGGGCCCGGCCTGGCGGTGGGCCTGCTGGGCATCCTCCGGTCGGGCGCCGCCCTCGTGCCCCTGAGCCCCGCGCAACCGGACGAGCGGATCGCCATGATCGCTGCCGACTGCGGCATCGAGCTCCTGATCACGGAGCGGCGATACCTCGAGCGGGCGCTGGGGCTCTGCGCGGGCTCCCGCACGCTGCGCAAGGTGATCTGCCTCGATGAGACCGGCGCCCTTCCCGCCGCTCCGCCGGACGTGGAGGTGCGCAGCCTGGCGGACCATCTCCCCGCGTCCACGCCGAACGGCGGGAGGCCCCTGCCGCCCGAGAGCCTGGCGTACGTGATCTACACCTCGGGTTCGACGGGGCTGCCGAAGGGGGTGGGAGTGTCCCACGGCAACCTGGTTCCGATGCTGACCTGGAGCCGGGAGTACTTCGGCCTCGACGAGACGACGCGGGTGTTGCAGAGCCTTTCGTACGCCTTCGACTTCGGGGTCTGGGAGATCCTCACGACGCTGATCTCGGGCGGCATTCTTTGCGTGCCCGGGCCGGAGGAGTACGGCGACCCCCAGGCCTACGGGAAGCTGGCGCTGGAGTGGGGGATCGACACGGTGCACGCGACGCCGTCGTTCTTCCAGGCGGTGGCGCAGACGGGGGTGATGCTGAAGGGCCTGCGGCGGCTGCACCTCGGCGGCGAGGCGCTGAGCCGCGGCCAGGCGGAGAAGCTGGCGGCGGCCGTGGCGCCGGAGTGCCACCTGTACAACGGCTACGGTCCCACGGAGGTCACGGTCAACAGCCTGATCTTCGACGCCGGCACGCCGGGCGCGGTGCGCGGCGGCGAGCGGGTGCCGATCGGGCGACCCTCCGCGCATAACGCGGTCTACGTGTTGGACCGGTGCGGACCGGTGCCCGTGGGGGTCGCCGGGGAGCTCCATGTGGGCGGGCCCGGGGTCGCTCGCGGCTATCTGGGGCGGCCGGACCTGACGGCGGAGAAGTTCGTGCCGGACCCCTTCGGGTGCGAGCCGGGAGGCCGTCTCTACCGGACGGGGGACTTGGTGCGGTGGCTGCCGGGCGGCGACCTGGAGTTCCTGGGCCGGATCGACAATCAGGTGAAGGTCCGCGGGTTCCGCATCGAGCCGGGCGAGGTGGAGGCGGCGTTGCGGCGCCATCCCCGGGTGCGGGAGGCGGTGGTGGTGGCGCGGGAGAACCGCATGGGTGGGATGGCTCTGGTGGGCTACGTCCTGTGCGACGCTCCGCCGCCGGTGGCGGAAGAGCTGCGGTCGTTCCTGCGGCAACGGCTGCCGGAGGCGATGGTGCCTGCGGTCTTCGTGACAGTGGAATCCTTTCCGCTCACCTCCAGCGGCAAGGTGGACCGGCGCGCACTGCCGGCGCCGCAATGGGAGGCGGACTCGGTGGATGAAGCCCAGGCCCCACGGACTCCGGTGGAGGAGGTGCTGGCGGGGATCTGGGCGGAGGTGCTGGGCTTGGAGCGGGTGGGGATCCGGGAGAGCTTTTTCGAGCTCGGGGGGCACTCGCTGCTGGCCACCCAGCTCACCTCGCGGGTGCGCGACTCCTTCGGCGTGGAGCTGCCCCTGCGGCGGCTGTTCGAGGTCTCCACCGTGGAGGGTCTGGCGCGGGAGCTGGAGGAACGTGGGGTCGCGGCAACCCCTGCCGCCGCAGCGCCGCGGCGGACGGCCGTGAGCCGCACCCGCTACCTGCCCCTGTCCTTCGCCCAGGAGCGGCTCTGGTTCCTCGACCGCCTTGAGCCGGGGAGCCCCCTCTACAACATCCCCACGGCAGTCCAGCTCTCCGGGCGCCTCGACGTGGCGGCTCTGGTCGCCGCCATCGGGGAGATCGTGCGCCGCCACGAAGCATTGCGGACCATCTTTGCCGAGATGGACGGCCGGCCGGTGCAGCGGACCGCGCCGTGGGCACCGTTCCCCCTGCCGGCCGTGGACCTCTCGGCCCTGCCGAAGGAAGCCCGGAATGCGGCCGTGAAGACGTTGCTGCTGGCAGAGGCCCGGATACCGTTCGACCTGGCCGCGGGTGCGCTGGTGCGGGGGATCCTGCTACGGACAGGCCGAAGCGAGCACGTCATCGCCCTGACCTTCCACCACATCGCCGCGGACGGGTGGTCCACCGGGGTGTTCCTGCGCGAGATGTGGGCCCTCTACAGTGCCGCCGTCGTGGGGCGGCCCTCGCCGCTGCCGGAACTGGCGATGCAGTACGCGGACTTCGCGGTATGGCAGCGGGAGTGGCTGCAGGGCGAGGTCCTGGAGAGCCAGCTCGCCTGGTGGCGGAGCGCCCTGGCGGGGCTGCCGCCAGCTCTGGATCTTCCAGCCGACCGGCCCCGACCGGCCATGCGCAGCTCCCGGGGAGCTTGTCTGCCATTGTTGCTCGGTGGCCACCTGGCGGATTCGGTGCGGTCGCTGGCTCAGCGCGAGGAGGTCACGCCGTTCATGGTCCTCCTGGCAGGTTTCCAGGCGCTCCTCTCCCGGGTGAGCGGACAGGAGGACCTGGCGGTGGGCTCGCCGGTGGCGAACCGCAACCGGCTGGAGACCGAACCGCTCATCGGCTGTTTCGTCAACATGCTGGTGCTGCGGGGCGAGCTGGCGGGAGACCCAGCCTTCCGGGAGTTGCTGCGGCGGACCTGGGCGGTGGCCCTGGGTGCGTATGCGCACCAGGACGTGCCGTTCGAAAGGCTGGTGGAGGAGCTGGCGTCCCAGCGCGACCCCAGCCGGACGCCGCTGTTTCAGGTCGCCCTGGCGCTGCACAACGCGCCAGCGGCTCCGCTCGGGCTGCCGGGTCTCAAGGCCGAGCTGGTCGATACCGACGCTGGGGTGTCCCGGTTCGACATGACCCTGCTGCTGCGGGAGTCGCCGGAAGGCTTCCTGGGGCCGGTGGAGTATGCGGTGGAGCTCTTCGACGCCGCCACGGTGGAGCGGCTGATGGAGCACTTCGAGGCGCTGCTCGCCGCGGCGGTGGCCAATCCCGAGCGGCGGATCTCGGAGCTGCCGCTGATGAGCGAGCAGGAGGCCCGCCAACTGCTGGCGGAGTGGACCCCGGACC